>CAYRBS010000413.1:0-2104 GCA_964422335.1 uncultured Mariniphaga sp.
TTAATCTTTTACCTTTTCCAGCAATCCCCCGCAGGAATCCTCCAGCAAATCGAGCACCAATTCAAATCCATCATCCCCTCCGTAATAGGGGTCCGGAACTTCAAGGTAGTCCCACTCTTTTCTGAAATCGGTCATTTTATGAATTTTATCCAGATCCTCCCGGTTCCGGGCCATACTTTTCAGGGAGTGAATGTTTTCATCGTCCATTCCAATAATCAAATCAAACCGGTCGAAATCGGTTTCGGGATCGAATTTGCGCGAAATACTGGTAAGATCGTAACCCCGTTTTACAGCATGTTTCTGCATTCTTCTGTCAGCCGGTTCCCCAACGTGCCAGCCTCCGGTTCCTGCCGAATCTATTTCAAACTGGTCGTTCAGCCCTTCTTTTTTAACCAATCCTGTAAAAACCGCTTCCGCGCTGGGCGAACGGCATATATTTCCCAAACAGACAAAAAGTATTTTTTTCTTATTCATTGTTCCAGATTTCATACGATTTAAGCGCCTGCTGAAGCAGCATTTCATAGCCGTTTTTAACTGTAGCTCCCCTGGCCTTTCCTTTTTCCATGAATTTTGTCACTTCCGGATTGTACACCAGGTCGAACAACAAATGTTTTTCTGTAACAAACTCGTAAGGTATGGGTGGAAAGTTTTCCACTTTCGGATAAGTGCCCAGCGGGGTTGCATTGATGATAAGCAGCCGTTCGGCCATCATTTTTTCATCGATCGCATCGTAACGGATTTCGTTTTCCTGAAGCTCTTCAATGGAGGCTGAGATGAATTCAATCCCCAGCTTTTTCAATACATATTTTATGGCTTTGGATGCACCTCCTGTTCCCAGTATCAATGCTTTTTTGTGGTAATCTTTCAACAAAGGTTTCAGCGAAGTTTCAAATCCACGGGTATCGGTATTGAATCCTTTTAAATAAATTTTCTCCCCATCGCGTGCAATTTTCACGGTGTTTACCGCTCCCACTTCCCTGGCTGCAATGTCCACTTCGTCTAAAAAAGGAATTACCTTTTCTTTGTATGGAATGGTCACGTTCAGGCCAATCAAATCCGGGTTGTTTTTCACCACTTCCGGGAAAAATGAAATGGTTTCTATTTCAAAATTCTCATACGATGCATCCACACCTTCCTTTTCAAACTTATCGGAAAAAAACCGTTTCGAAAAAGAGTGGGTCAGCGGATACCCAATCAGTCCGTATCGTTTCATTTTTTAATTTTTCGTTTTTGTAATTCGTTCGATGGCAAAAATAAGGGCAAATCCGGCCAATGCCAAAAGAATGGCGCCCAAAAGCCAGGATTCATTCCCGGTGAGGTTTTCATACGTTCCGGGAAGAATATTTTTTTCGGTCAGTGGTTTCACCTCGCCGTGGCGATCAACAAAAGTTTCGGTAATTTCTTTCCATGGCCAGACCTTGTTTAACGAACCAACCATAAAACCGGCCAGCACAGCAATGGTAAGGTTGTGAAACCTTTTCAGGAACCATGAAAGCAAGTTGGAAAAAGCAATAATACCAATGACTGCCCCCGCAAGGAAAATAAATATAACGGGAAGATTGAAACTTCCCACAGCATCCAGGATAAACTTGTACATGCCCAGCAGCACCAGGATAAAACTACCCGAAATGCCCGGCAAAATCATGGCGCAAATGGCAATGGAACCCGAAAAAAAGATAAACCACCAGGTGGTATTGGCTTCGGCTGGCGAAATAACGGTAATAAAATACGCCACCACAATTCCGGCAATTCCGGCAGTTACAGTTCCGCCATCCCACTTTTTAATGGTACGCGCCACGTAAATAGCCGATGCCACAATAAGGCCGAAAAAAAACGCCCAAACCATTATGGGGTAATGGTCGAGCAAAAATTTCAACCCCCTGGCCAATGAAAAAATGCTGATGCCAATACCCAGCACCACGCTCAGTAAAAAGCTGCCGTTGATGGTTCCCCAAAAAGCGGCCAGTTTTCCGGAGAAAAGAAGCTTTAGTGACTTCAGGTTAACCGATTTGATGGAATTCACCAGCTCTTCGTAAATGCCGGTAATAAATGCGATGGTGCCGCCCGAAACCCCGGGGACCACATCTGCTGCTCCCATTCCCAT
>CAYRBS010000414.1:0-2104 GCA_964422335.1 uncultured Mariniphaga sp.
CTAAACTTCACAAAGATTAATTTATTAATTTTGATTGCGAATTCAAAAATTGATAAACCATGCGCAACCTTCTTCTGATTTCTTTGTGTGCCCTGTTTCTTTTCTCCTGTTCAAAAAAGGAAACCAACGAATATCCCATTTCCCCTGTGTCGTTTACCGATGTGGAGGTGGATGATAACTTCTGGGAAAAACGCATCCGTACCAACCACGATGTGACCATTCCCATTGCCATTCAGAAAAGTAAGGAAACCGGCCGCATCGATAACTTTGCCATTGCCGGCGGACTCATGGAGGGAGAATTTCGCTCCCCCTTTCCTTTCGACGATTCCGATGTTTTTAAAATCATTGAAGGCGCAGCCTACTCGCTGCAAATGTTCCCCGACGAAAAACTGGAAAATACCATCGACTCGCTCATTTACCTCATTGGCGAGGCGCAGGAAGACGACGGCTATCTGTTTACCAACCGCACCATTATGGGCGAAAACGGCCACGACTGGATTGGGGAAAAACGCTGGGAAAAGGTGGATGACCTGAGTCACGAACTCTACAACCTGGGCCATTTCTACGAGGCGGCTACTGCGTATTACCAGGCAACCGGCAAGCAAAAAATTCTGGATATTGCCATAAAAAGCGCCGATTTGGTTGACCGCGAATTCGGTTACGGAAAAATCGAAAACTTCCCCGGCCACCAGGAAATTGAAATCGGGCTGGTGAAGCTCTACCGTGTCACCGGGGAAAAACGGTACCTCGAACTGGCCAAATTTTTTCTCGATATCCGCGGAAAAGGAATTGGCGAAAAAACCACCTACAACCAGTCGCACCTGCCGGTGGTGGAACAAACCGAAGCGGTTGGCCACTCGGTGCGCGGGGCCTACATGTGGACCGGCATGGCCGATGTGGCGGCGCTCACCGGCGACCAGCAATATGTTGATGCCATCAACAGTATCTGGGAAGATGTGGTGTATAAAAAACTGTACATCACCGGTGGAATTGGCGCCGAGGGCGGCCACGAAGGATTTGGCGGGCCATACGAATTGCCCAATGAAAAAGCGTACTGCGAAACCTGCGCCGCCATTGCCAACGTGTTCTGGAACCACCGCATGTTTTTAATGACCGGCGATGCCAAATACATCGATGTGCTGGAACGCTCGCTGTACAACAATGTGCTCTCCGGGGTATCGCTCAGCGGCGACCGGTTTTTCTATCCCAACCCACTGAAATCAAGCGGGCAGCACGAACGGAGCGAGTGGTTTGGATGCGCCTGCTGCCCGTCCAACATTTCGCGGTTTATCCCGTCGATGCCCAACTACATTTATGCACAAAAGGAAAACGATTTGTACGTGAACCTCTTTGTGCCCGGTGCTGCCACATTTGAAACTTCCAGGGGTGCATTCAGGATCATCCAGCAAAGCAATATGCCCTGGGACGGGCACATCACCCTGGCGGTGGAACCCGAAAAACGGACAAAGGCCAACCTGCTCATACGTATTCCCGGATGGGCGGCTGAACAACCGGTGCCGGGCGATCTGTATGAATTTATGAAACCCCCGTCTTCCCAGCCTGTTTTTAAAGTGAACGGGGAAACCGTTTCCCCAACCCCGGAAAACGGGTATGCAGTTCTTTCCAAAAGATGGGAAGCCGGCGATGAAGTAGAAATTGTTTTACCTTATGAAATCAGAAGAATAAAAGCCCACCCGAACATCGAAAACAACCGGGGGAAAATGGCACTGCAACTGGGGCCGCTGGTATATTGCACCGAATGGGCCGATTACGAAAACCCTGACATAATGAACCTGGTTGTGAAAGAGAATACAGAACTTTCTTTTGGTTTTCATCCCGGCAAACTGGGCGGGGTGAATGTTATTTCGGGTGAAGCAGCAGTTTTAATACAAGGAGAAGGACCGGACCGGGGGGAACTGTACCCGCAACTATTTACCGCTATCCCCTACTACTCATGGGCACACCGCGGGCCGGGAGAAATGGCGGTTTGGATTAAATCGGAGTAGTAAAACAATCAAATAAAAGGTATTCATAACCATAATAACTCTTCATTATTTTACTCCAAGTTATTTCCTTTAACAAGCAATGATTTTATTCTCATTAT
>CAYRBS010000415.1:0-2098 GCA_964422335.1 uncultured Mariniphaga sp.
ACGACAGCGAATACCGGTACGATGACGATGATTACGATGATGATGACGACGACGACGATGATGATGACGATGATGACGACGATGATGACGACGATGATGACGACGACGATTAAACAAGAATAATTTCAGGGCCGGACAGGAATCAGAACAATTCTGCCGGTAACTAAAAGCAGCCAGGTGCAATTTGAACCAATACCGGTACAAAGCACCTGGCTGCTTTTTTATTCTCCGCATTTACTATTGGCAAGTTCACCCTGTGAAATAATGCGTTCCATTAAAATCCCGGATTTTATTTCACAGGGTAAAGCCTCCAGCTCAACCTCCGCGCGTTTACCCCGTGAAATCCGACATGCAGGAGAAAAAATAGAAAAACAGAAGCAAAAACGGTTAGCCCTTTTTTTATTTTTCGATTATCTTTAGCACGGGTTATTCATAAATAATCCCCGGTTTCAACTGATTGGATGGTTCTTTTTTTTAAATATTATATGGAATGCGCATCAGCCAGGAGGCGGGTAATCATCCTTGCGGGTGATGATTATTTACATGCTCGTTTCATTTCCGGCTAACTGATTACAGCATGACAGGAAAACGTTTCTATTTTATCGATAACCTCCGCATATTTCTGATCAGCCTGGTGGTGCTGCATCATTTGTCAATTACTTACGGGGCTCCGGGCGACTGGTATTACAACGAAGCCGGGCCCGGGCTTCCCTGGGTATTGCCCATGCTTATGTTTGTGGCAACCAACCAATCCTTTTTTATGGCGATGTTCTTTTTTGTTTCCGCTTTTTTCCTGGTGCCGTCGCTCCACCGAAAAGGGACACTCAAATTTTCCATCGGCCGTCTCCGGCGACTGGGTATTCCGCTGCTGTTTTACTGGTTTGTTTTGTCGCCCCTCACGGTATTTATCAGCCGCCGGTTTGTTGACGGAGAGGAGGGGTCGCTGGCCGGTTACTTGTTCAGCCTGCGGGGGAATGGTTTTGGCCCCATGTGGTTTGTGGAGGCGCTGCTGTTGTTTACGCTGGTTTACCTGTTGCTCCGCCGGGGAAACATACGCGTCCGGATGAAATTTCCCGGCGTCCCCGGGGTTTTGCTGGTGGCGTTTATTACCGGGTTGTTGCAGTTTATCATCCGCATCTGGCTGCCACTTGGCTGGAGCATGCCGTTTACCAATTTCCAGTTGCCCTATTTTTTGCAATACATGGTTCTGTTTGCACTGGGCATTGTGGCGTACCAAAACAACTGGCTCGACGCGGTTACCGCCAAAATTGGCAATCGGTGGTTCCTGGCCGCACAGGCGCTGATTTTTGCCGGACTGCCGCTGCTGTTTCTGCTGGGTGGAACCGAAAACGGAACGGATGATTTTGCCGGCGGCCTGAAGTGGCAAAGCCTGGCACTGGCCCTGTGGGAGCAGTTCACCGGGTTTTCGCTCATCATTGGCCTCACCGGAATCTTTAAAAAGTATTTTAACACACAGGGAAAAACCGCGCAGCATTTATCCGACAGCGCTTATGGTGTGTTTGTTTTCCATGCGCCGGTAATTGTAGCGTTGAGCGTGGCTCTGCGGCACTGGGCCATCTTTCCGCCGCTGAAATTTATCCTGCTGGCACCGGTTGCACTCCTCGCCTGCTTCCTGGTGGCGTGGCTGGCAAAACAAATTCCGGGCGTAAGAAAAATTTTGTAAATCCCCACTCCCGGGACATTTTGCAGGAAAACACCAAACCCGAAATGCCGGTGCGGAGGTTTTTATAAAGATTCCTTTTAATAACGATGCCAGCGGCATCACATGTTTATAGAAATAATTACGCGTTGGGAAATACGACTCCGGCCGGAGTCGAATGTTTTGTTAATATCCGGTTTTCTATACACATTCAAATCCACTGGATTTGTTAATCCCATTTTATGCCTCTAATTTTATACCGGAACAGCCGATATTACTTTTATGGATGTACACGACAAAAAAACGAGAAGCTACAACATGAGCCGCATTAAAGGCAAAAACACAAAGCCCGAAATGCTGGTGCGGAAGTATTTGTTTGCCCACGGGTTATGCAATTAATTGCTATTGAACAGGTGGGCTTTGAGCCACCAGCTCAAT
>CAYRBS010000416.1:0-2096 GCA_964422335.1 uncultured Mariniphaga sp.
CAACCTCTGCTTCCAGATAAAAGAGCTTCAGTTTGGGGCAACGTTTTGGTTTGCCCAACATCTGACGAATCTGCTTATGAGTGAGTGCTTTACCTTCAAACATCCTGACCTATGTTAGTAAAATAAGTCTTTGCAAAGAGATAGTTCGCAAAAAGAAAATGCGGTATATTTATGCATGCAATTACAGTTACCTTTATTTCCAAGAGAGGCTAAACTGATCAACGAACATGTTGGAGTTTACCAGAAAGATAATATGGTCCACTATATTGTCAATGGGATGCCCATTTATAGTCATAGCCAGGGAGATATAAATGCTTTCCGGTTTATTACAAGTAATTTAATCTTTCAGGGATTGTGTCGAAAAGTTGAAGTTGAACGATTCTTCCATGTCAGTGAAGATAGTGTTTATCGTTATTATAAAAAATTTAAGGCACAAGGAGAGGAAGGCTTTTTTGGTGCAGATGCCCGAAGAGGGAAGGCACACAAAATAACAGGAGAAAGGCGTATACGTATCCAGGCTAAATTGGATAAAGGACAAAGTGTAAATAGTATAGCCAAAGAGGAAGGTGTTCGGGAGTCGGCTATTCGCTACGGCATAAAACAAGGCTATTTAAAAAAAAAGAAAAACCGATAGCCCTGCCCGCACCGGGGAGTACTCCGGCAGAGCGGGACGATGCTGATCGTGCATCTCCTTTGGGAGAGGCCACCGCCCGTTTTGAAGAACGTACATTGTGTGCATTTGGCCAGGGAGGGCATGCACAGCCCGATTTTTCAGGATCGCAGGCCTTATGCGGTGCCGGGGTATTGTTTTTATTGCCTGCCCTGATTTCTCAAGGGTTATTAAAAGCCCGTGAGGTTTACCACATTCCTGAATCTCATTATTATGGTTTAGAATCGGTTGTTATGACCCTGGCCTTTATGGCGTTAAGCCGTATTAAAAACCCGGAGCAATTGAAATTGTGTAAACCCGGAGAGATAGGACGGTTGATCGGATTAGACCGGATCCCGGAAATGAAGTGCCTCAGAGAAAAAATAAATATGATTATCGTATTCTATACCTAAATTCATTTTTCGATGTTGCTCCAACCAATAAAAGCCTGTCAAACATAGCTTCGCCAAAATATCTTCTGTTGAATTTATAACAGAATTCATTCAGATATCCCTGTAAAAACTCGGGTTTGATGTTGTGGTGAATATCCAGCAACATTCTTTTTGCATTGCTGATAGCAAGGTGTACCCAAGGTAAAATCTCACCAACCTGTTTTTTCGGTATTACCTGAGCTTGGTGCTTCTCAACAAGTTTTCCTAGCCCGGTATAAGAAGTAGAATCATCGGTTATTAATGTGGATTCTTTAGAAATATTGGTTCGCACCTGTTCGTTTATCGTTTCAGCTTCAAGATTTGGGATTACCTGCATTTTTATAAAGCCCACTTTTCGTGGCTTCCCCTTCTTTGTGGTCTTCCCTTCAACTTCCTTACTTTCAGCCATTACCAATACCTTGGACATCTTTTGGCTGCCTCTTCCCCGTTTTCGTGGATTTTCCTTCTCTTCCGGATTTACTTCAGTAGAAAAAAATCCTTCATCTAATTCTATTTGGCCGGATAGTGAGTATTGGCTATCTCTTTTACCCATAGCTAACCGCAGCTTGTGAAGCATTGCCCAAATCGGTTCATAATATTTATGTCCCAATTGCCGCTGAAGCTCAAGAGCAGAAAAACTTTTCTTTGTAGAAGTAAGAAGGTGCATGGCCACAAACCAATAACGAAGCGGTAACTGGGAGCCATGCATAATCGTTCCGCTACGTAGTGTTGTCCTTCTCTTGCAATGCTTACACTCATATTGCCACTTGTCGCTTTTCCAGTAGTGGTCCCTGCTGCCACAACGGCCGCAAACAATCCCTTCCTTATCTCTAATTGCTTTAAGCTTTAGCCTACAGCTCTCTTCGTCAGGGTATTGGGCTATAAAATTGAGTAAATTCATTATTGTTTCCTATTGTTAATTTCTAAAGATACCGATTTAGGTAATACATCCGACAATCATAAAATATTAAAAAGCAATTCTTTAAACTTATTTTCCAGAACACTATCCGGCAGAG
>CAYRBS010000417.1:0-2091 GCA_964422335.1 uncultured Mariniphaga sp.
AAAAAACCAATAATGAGAATAATCTTTTTAATAAGCCTTGTTTTTTGTATGGTCCATACAGGCTCGGCACAGGAAAACAAAGTTCAGGTGCATTTAAAGAATGGGTCTGTTTTAAAAGGAAGTGTTGTTGAACCGGATGCTCCCGGTTACCTAAAAATCAAATCACGTGATAACGTTTGGTCTGTTCCTGAAAATGAAGTGGATACCGTATTTTATAAGGACAATAGCAGTAAGTTGATTCTCTCCGAAATACCCTGGTTTTTTCAGATCGATGGCGGTATTCTTACCGGAAATTCAGAAAATGAAGATAATTCAGCTCGTTTTTTTCACAGTTCGTTCAATTACGGAATCACCGGAAAGTTATATGCCGGCGGGGGTACAGGCGCAGAATATTACATGGAACAAACTTACATTCCGGCCTTTTTAAATTTTCAATACAAGTTCCGGCAAACCCGTTTTTCCCCTCATCTTTTTCTCAAAGCCGGGTACCTTTTTCCGGGAGAAGCACAACAATCTTCCGATTTATACGAGGAATATGAATCGCGCAACCTGCCGCCCAAATACCTGAAAGCCAGTGGCGGAATAATGATTAACCCCGGATTTGGTTTCATCAAAATGGTTGGCCGGGGGAATTTTGGTTTTAGCCTGGCGCTGGGTTACCGGCATCATGCCCTGAACTATTCGGGCAAAGATAAATACGAGATGGAACAGCGCTACAACCGGATTAGTTTATCGTTAAGTATAATTTTTAAATAACCGGAGCAATGAAAACAATGAAGGCAAAATGGCTAACTGTTTTATTCACAGCAATTCTTTTTTTAGGTTGTAAAGATGTGATTTATGAAAACGACCTCCGAAACGTACCCGTTTATTTGAGTTACGAAGATTTGAGGTCGTCGGTAATGACGGAATCTCCGCGAAGCCTGGAAAACCCCGGTAAAATATACTTTAAAGACGGCTTTATTTTTATAAACGAAGAGATGGAGGGGATTCACGTAATCGATAACAGAAATCCGGCAAGTCCCTCAAACGTTGCTTTTATCGAAATTCCGGGGAATTTTGATATGGCCATCAAAAACGATATTCTGTATGCCGACAGTTATATCGATCTTGTGGCCATCGACATTTCCAATGTTCAAAATCCGGTGGAAGTGGACCGCGAAACGGATGTGTTCCCGTACACCGTTCCGAAGGTAAAAGATGCCGGCCTCCTGATGGCCGAAATTGACAAGGAAAAAGGAGTGGTCATTGACTGGGAAATTGATTATGCGCGGTTAAGAGTGGAGCGGGAAAGCTATCCGATATACCCGGGAGGGTGGTATAAAAACGGGATGTATATGGATGCGGCGTATGCACATTTGAGCTCCTCTTCCTCCGCCTCGCAAAGTGTTGGCGGCTACACCAGCAGTTCCCAGGGAAATTCGTTTGGAATTGGCGGTTCGATGGCCCGGTTTGGGTTAAACGGCAATTATTTATATACCGTCGATTCAGAGGAGTTTCATATTTTCAACGTGGAAAACAGCGATAAACCGGTGCGGGCAAACGACAAGGAAGCGGGGGTGGATATTGAAACCATGTTTATTCACGACGGCCACATGTTTTTGGGAACCATGACGGGAATGCTGGTTTTTTCGCTGGCCGAACCCGAAAATCCGGTTCAGATAAACAGTTACAGCCATGTGCGGAGTTGCGATCCGGTGGTGGTGCAAAACCACATTGCTTATGTAACGTTAAGGGGAGGAAACGAATGCGGGCGAACTGTCAGTAAACTCGATATACTTTCGCTGAGCGAAGATTATGAGAAATCAAATTTGATGTATTCCTATTCAATGGATGAACCTTACGGGTTGGGAATTGACGACGAAATCCTGTTTGTGTGCGACGGGAAAGAGGGACTGTTGGTTTACGATGCCTCTGATTTGGCAGCCATTCCGCAAAAGAAAATCGCCCAGTTCCCCGACATCGATGCATTTGACGTGATACCGTTTAATGATTACCTGTTTATGATTGGAAAGGATGGTTTTTACCAGTACGACTATTCCGATTTGCAGGATATTTGGCAGGTGAGCCATATCCCGGTGGAGAATGGCA
>CAYRBS010000418.1:0-2067 GCA_964422335.1 uncultured Mariniphaga sp.
GTTGCTGTAAAATGCCAGGTACCATTATTCACTTCAAACAGGTAATATCCCTCTTTTTTCCCCAGAAAGGTTGAGAAGGAATTCTTCATTTCTTTATTATCCCATATTAAATGATCATTTAGCAGAACTTTCTGATACGATTCGGGAATATATACAATCCCTTTACTCTCGCCGGGAATTTGAACCTGAATAAAGAATTGTTTATCTGTTTTCCTTGCTTTCACAAAAAACGGACCTGCAACCGTGAGGTTTCCGGTGGATGCCCGGGTAAGATTTCCCAGCTGGGGTTTAATGTTAATGGTTTTCCATGCAGGTTCAGCAGGATAAACCCCGCAAACATACTGCGATAAAATGGTAAGTCCCCCGCCACTCCATGCGTGATTCGATGTGCCGCCGCCAAATCCTTCATTCCCGATACCCCATCCTTCATACAGGGTGGTTTTCCCCGAATCATTCACCATTTTGGCGAACCGATCTTTAAGCCGTTTGAGGCCAAATTCTTCATATCCCATTTTGAAGAGTGCTTCAATCACATATTTTTCCATGTAAGGGCTTGCATATTGCTGCGTCTGGAGTATCTTATAAATGGCAGGGTATTTCCCGGGATCGGCCAAATTAGCTACCACAGCCAGGGCCTGTGCCCGGTCGTCGGTATCGCCTTCATAACCGGAAGAACGATATTCTTTTCCGTTCCATAGCTGCCTGTTAAATGCCAGCCTGAAGGCTTTCATTTCTTGATCAACCTTTTTTACTTCATCTGAGTATCCGAGTGTTTCAGACATGTTACGATACCCTTTAAGTGCCAGATAATACCATGCATTAAAAAGGGTTTGTTTGTCGATGTTAGTCCCCCAGTCGCCCCAATACCAGTCTCCTTCCCTGTGCTCCAGAATCCCTGATTCATTCAGTTTCCAGACATCCAGGTACCGTTTTACTCCATCGTAAACTTTTTTAATGGTTTCTTTATCGCCTGTATTCAGGTAATAATTCCAAAAACCATAATAACCAACGCTTGCGAGCATTTGGCCCGGCAACTCGCTGTCGTAGTTTCCCGGTATGGGGGAATAAATCGTTCCGTCTTCCCGTTGCCAGTTAATAAGCTCAAGCATTCCTTTTTTTGTTAAGTGCGATGCCGAAGGTGACAAGGCATAGAAAGCTTCTCCGCTTTCATTTACCAAATCACCCCACCACTGGGCTCTTTCCCGATCCGGGCAGTCCATGTAGGTATCACGCATTGTAACGTAAAGGGTTCTTAAAGCTTTTTCCCAAAGTTGATTGTAAAATGGGTCACTGCAGTCGAAATTTCCTGTGAAATCCGCATCGTATCCTGTTTCCCTGTACTTTAATTCAAGCACCTCAACTCCTTCGGGAAAATAATACTTTACGTGATGTCCGTTCATCCAACCCAACGATTCGTATTCCTGAATACCGGAAGAGGTTACATATTCTGCTCTCACATTAGGTGGGCCTCCGCCATAATAGTGATCGGTCCGGATTTCAATCATTTTTCCGGGTTCAGACTTAATTTTGAAATAAGGAGTTACGTGAGCGTTATAGGGAAGTTCGCAGATAATTGTATCCCCGGAACTTGTAAACGGAAGGTCCGGTGTATTACGGTATTCTTTTAATCCATAATCTTTCCAAAGGGGGATGGGTCTTTTAACTAACCTGTTCCAGGGATCTGAATGCGCTTTTCCGGCTATCTTTGCATTACGGAACCCAGGAGTGTCACTTCCAGGTTGAACCCAATCGAAACTCCCCTTTCGTGCATCGAACCTGACATTTGATTCAGACAAACGAAAATTGGGATAAGGTCCTGAGGTATGCTCAAAGGCATTATCCATGCGGCTCAGCCAACTTCCATCGCTTTTTAAGTCAATATGGTCACACTGGAATGCGAGGCCGGCCTGGCCACTGCTATTATGCGAAAAACCATCTTTTCCAAAGTACCACACCAGGATGGCAATTTTATTATTTCCAGGCTTTAGAAAAGGGCCAATATCTACCTCGTCGTAATAGGTGTCTTCAGGGGTTGGTCCCCGCTTAAGTTGTCCCTCAAAAACCACC
>CAYRBS010000419.1:0-2065 GCA_964422335.1 uncultured Mariniphaga sp.
TTCATACAAAAATAGAATGTTTTTTGTCAAAACCGCCTTATATTTGTCCTTCTTGCAAAAGAAACGAAATGACAAACCGGGTTGGACATACAGAAGATTGGCTTCCCATATCGCGAAAGGAGATACGAAAGTTGGGCTGGGAGCAACCCGATGTAATACTGTTTACGGGTGATGCCTACATCGATCATCCATCGTTCGGGGCCGCTGTAATTGGCCGTGTGCTGGAGGCAGAAGGATTAAAAGTGGCCCTTGTGCCTCAACCCAACTGGCAGGATGATTTACGCGATTTTAAAAAGCTGGGGCCGCCCCGGTTGTTTTTTGCTGTAACGGCAGGAAACATGGATTCGATGGTGAACCACTATACTGCCAATAAACGCAAACGCTCCAATGATGCCTACACCCCGGAAGGCAGACCGGGGCAACGGCCTGATTATGCAACCATTGTTTATTCCAAAATTATTAAAAAACTTTTTCCTGATGTGCCACTGGTCATTGGCGGAATCGAGGCTTCTTTGCGCAGGCTCACCCATTACGATTACTGGTCGGATAAACTGATGCCCTCCATTTTGGTTGACTCCGGTGCCGACCTCCTGTTTTACGGAATGGGCGAAAAATCCATCGTGGAATTTGCACGACTGGTAAACCGGGGGGTTCCGGTTAACAACCTGACCAACCTGCCGCAAACGGCATTTTTAGTAGAAAAAAATGCCCGGTACGCTACGCAAAAAGAGTGGGATACGCTGGAACTTTCATCGCACGAAATGTGCCTGGCAGACAAGAAAAAATTTGCCCGGAATTTTATGCACATCGAGGAAGAATCCAATAAAATGGAAGCCAAAAAACTGGAGCAAATAGCGGGCAGCAAAAAAGTGGTGGTAAACCCACCCTGGCCGGTTTTCAGCGAAAAGGAAATCGACCGGGTGTACGAACTGCCTTTCACCCGGATGCCCCACCCGCGCTACATGGGAAAAGGGCCCATCCCCGCTTACGAAATGATAAAGCACTCCATCAATATCCATCGTGGTTGCTTTGGCGGTTGCACCTTTTGCACCATTTCGGCCCACCAGGGAAAATTCATTGCCAGCCGGTCTGAAAAATCGGTATTGAATGAAGTGGAAAAAGTGACTCAAATGCCCGGGTTTAAAGGGTACATTTCTGATTTGGGAGGTCCTTCGGCCAATATGTACAAGATGAAGGGCATTCACGAGGAAATCTGCCGGAAATGCAAACGCCCGTCATGTATCTTTCCGTCAATTTGCAAGAACCTGGACACCAGCCACAAACCCATGATGGATTTGTATAAAAAAGTACGCCAAATGCCGAAAGTAAAAAAAGCATTTGTGGGAAGCGGTATCCGTTACGATCTCATCCTGGCAAAAACCGGAAACGAAGAAACGGACAAAATAAACCGGAACTATTTACGGGAAGTCATCAAACACCATGTTTCAGGCCGGCTGAAAGTAGCCCCGGAGCACACTTCCGATGAAGTACTGAAAATTATGCGGAAGCCTTCGTTCCGCCTTTTTGAGCAACTCAACAGCGAATTCAAAAAAATAAATCAAAAAGAAAAACAGGACCAGCAACTTATTCCTTATTTTATTTCGAGCCACCCGGGCAGCAAACCCGAGGACATGGCCGACCTTGCGATTCAAACCAAAAAGATGGATTTCAGGCTGGAGCAAGTGCAGGATTTCACCCCTACCCCAATGACACTGGCAACCGTTATTTATTATTCCGGCTACCACCCTTACACTCTTGAAAAAGTTTATACTGCCCGCAACCAAAAGGCCAAACGCGAACAGCGCAAGTTTTTTTTCTGGTACAAACGTGAATTCAGAAAATCAATTATTCAGGAACTGAAGGCAATAAACAGGCAGGATTTAATTGATCAACTTTTCCGGGCACAGCAGGCGCCGAACCGCTGATGGGATAAGGTATATTCCACCAGAAAAAACTTCTGCTCAGTTTACCAATCCTCAATAAACAGAACATGCAGCGTAGAATAAAAGTGATCACAACTCGCAGCACCTCAGAAAATATTTATTTGTAACTTGTCGCAGTTTTT
>CAYRBS010000420.1:0-2054 GCA_964422335.1 uncultured Mariniphaga sp.
CCCAGTTGGGATGTCCGGCAACAGGCAATGTCGTTGAAAGCTTTTTGCTGCTGGTTGGATATTCCGGCGATGTTGACCCCTCATTCCGGTGATATTGACCCCTCTGATTTTTAGGTTTCGGAATGACCGATATATGACAAAATTACATTTTTCTTCTTAAACTTTCTCCTTTTAATTCAATTCTGTATGATGTGTGTACCAAACGGTCTAAAATTGCATCGGCAATAGTTGCTTCACCAATTACATCAAACCAGTTTGCTACAGGCAGTTGACTAACAATCATTGTTGCTGATCTGGCATGCCTGTCTTCAATAATTTCCATTAAATCCATTTGATGTTGTTTTTCCAGGTGTGTTAATCCAAAATCGTCAAGTATCAGCAAATGGGTTTTCGATATTTTCTGGAAAAACTGGTGTATTGTTCCTTCCAGACGTGCCATTTTAGTTCGTTGAAGTAATTTCTGCACATTAAAATATGCCACTTTATATCCTTGTGCACATGCATGGTGCCCCAGCGCGGAACAGATAAAGCTTTTACCACAGCCGGTAGCGCCGGTTATTAAGATTGACCCACCTTTTTCAATGTAATCACCTGTTGCAAGGGTTGAGATCATACCCTTGTCAAGTCCCCGTGAGGCATCGTATTTTAGTTCTTCGATTGATGCCTGGTAGCGGAACATTGCCGCTTTCCTCAACCTGTCGAAACGCCGGTTGTCCCTGTCCTGTATTTCTGCCTGCAGCAGCATTTCCAAGCCTTCAGGCAATGACAATTCCCCCAGGCGTTTAGTTTCTGTTAAAGACTTCCAGCTGGTTTTTATTCCATGTAAACGAAGCTGTGTTAATTGATTTTCAATGTTAATGCTATTCATTTTACTTAAAATTTAAATGATAATTGATTATTGTAATATTCCCTTCCCCTGATGTTGTTATGTTTCGGAAGGGCTTTATTTGGCATTTCTTCTGTGGCCCCTATCATTTTATTTTTTATAATGTTTTGCACAAAACGGTAACTGTAGTTTTGGTATTCGATGGCCATTTGGCAGGCTTTGTCAAAGGTCTCGGGATGGGTGTTGCGTTGCAGGCTAAGCAGCCCGTCGCAACTCCGGTATAATTGTTCGGGGTACCTGTTTCGCGAGAAAATCAGTTCAACCAACTGGCCTAACGGTTCAGAGAGGCTGTGGGCTTTTTCTCTGTAGTATTTGGGGCTCCGGTTTAAATAATGCTGATGGGTAGAGCACAGGTGGTTTTTCTCTGTGGAATAATCACCTTTTACATAGCTCCTTTTATGCACCGCAATCAGGTTATGGTTATAAAAAATACGGACTGCAGACCTTGTGTAAATCACCTTAAGTTTCTTTCCAATATATTGATATGGTGCACTGTAATAGTGTTTATCCTGGCCAAGAAGGATGTGGTTATTTGGGGCCAGCGTATATTCTTTGTAATATTTTATCTCAAAAGTTTCTGCAGGCAGGGGTTGCAGTAAATCCTTTTCATTTGAAAGAAAGTGTTCCTCGCGGCAATAATCCCTTTCCTGCATGCGGGTCTGGTTGTGGTTTGATGTATGCATTTTTATTGCTTCATTCAACCCTTCAAGTGAAAAAAACTGCTGGTTGCGCATGCGCGCATACACCCGGTTGTAAATTAATTTTACCTGGTTTTCAACCAAAGCTTTGTCTTTAGGCTTGCGTGCACGGGCAGGAACTACTGCCATATTGTAATGGTTGGCAAAATCTTCCAGTGCCCGGTTCACCGTAGGTTCGTATCGGTTGGCTTTTATTACGGCAGATTTTAAATTGTCTGGCACCAATGCTTTTGGGGCCCCGCCAAGAGTATCCAAACAAATAGTAAGGGCATGAATAAAATCATCCATCGACTGACTGGGAACAGCGATACAAAAACCATAGTCGGAGTAAGGCAAACAGGCTACAAAAACCTGGCATTCGATGATTTCCCCGGTTGAACGCTCAATATAGGATAGCTTTTTACCTGCAAAATCAACAAATAGCTTTTCTCCCGGCTCATGCTTTAATACCAGCGATGGTTTTTTAGACA
>CAYRBS010000421.1:0-2049 GCA_964422335.1 uncultured Mariniphaga sp.
TAAATTAAAAAGCAAATATTATGAAAGTAGGATTTATCGGACTTGGAATTATGGGGAAACCCATGGCAAAAAATTTACTGAAAGCGGGTTACGAATTAATCGTTCTGAACAAAAACAAGAGCGCTGGCGAATTGAAAGCGCTCGGCGCTGAATCAGCAGAAACACCTGCTGAACTCGCCTCGAAAACAAAAACAATCATTACGATGCTTCCCAATTCTCCCGAAGTGATGGAAGTTGCCCTGGGAAAAAACGGTGTGATTGAAGGTGCAACCGAAGGTTCGGTGTTAATCGATATGAGTTCCATTGCTCCTTTGGCCAGCAGGGAAATTGCTGAAGCGCTTTCGAAGAAGGGTGTTGAAATGCTGGATGCACCGGTTAGCGGTGGCGAACCAAAAGCAATTGAAGGAACCATTGCGGTAATGGTTGGCGGCAAAAAGGAAGTGTTTGATGCCAACTACGACATCATGATGGCGATGGCCGGGTCGGTGGTTTACGTTGGCGAAATTGGCGCGGGCAACATTGCCAAACTTTGCAATCAGGTAGTGGTGGCTTTAAATATTGCTGCGGTTTCAGAAGCACTGGTTCTGGCGCAGAAAGCAGGAGTCAGCCCCGATTTGGTTTACAAGGCAATCCGCGGCGGATTAGCCGGAAGCACCGTTATGGACGCAAAAGCTCCCATGATGATGGACAGGAAGTTTGACCCGGGATTCCGGATTGAACTTCATATGAAAGACATGAGTAACGTTTTGGAAACTTCCCGCGAAGTTGGGGTCCCGTTGCCGCTGGCTTCGCAGGTTATGGAAATTATGCAGGCCATTAAACAGGATGGTTGCGATGTGGAAGACCATTCGAGCATTGTAAAATTCTACGAAAAAATTGCCAACATCGAAGTTACGCGGTAATCTACCCGATAAACTTTAAACTTTTTCAAATGAGTTTTCCAACCATTACAGAAATGAAAGTTATTCCGGTTGCCGGGTACGACAGTTTTCTGCTCAACTTAAGCGGCGGTCACGGCCCCGTTTTTATCCGGAATATGGTGGTTTTAAAAGACAATGCCGGAAATACCGGAGTTGGCGAAACACCCGGAGGAGAAGCCATTCGCAAAACGCTGGAAGATTCCAAAGCATTAATTATTGGCAGTAAACTGGGAGATCTCCATTTAGTAATGAATACAATCCGGGCCAGATTTGCCGGCTTGGATGAAGGTGGCCGGGGAAACCAGACCTTCGATCAGCGGGTGATGATTCACGTTTTGACGGCTGTTGAATCGGCTTTTTTGGATCTGACCGGGAAAGTTTTGGGTGTTCCGGTTGCAGCGTTGCTCGGCGATGGAATCCAAAGAAAAAAGGTGGAAGTGCTGGGTTATCTTTTTTTTGTTGGCGATGCAAAAAAAACAACGCTCAATTATCCCCCGCCGTCAAAAGAAGGTACCTACTGGGAGCAAATTCGCCGGAAGGAAGCATTGGATGCAAAAGGAATTGTTGAACAGGCAAAAGCGACAAAAGAGCAATTTGGATTTTCTACTTTCAAATTAAAAGGCGGCGTGCTCGACGGGCAAAAGGAGTGTGATTGTATGATTGCCATGTCGGAAGAATTGCCGGGCGCGGGATTGACCATTGACCCAAATGGCGCGTGGAGTTTAAAACAAGCCGTTGAATGGCTGACCCCTTTAAAATCAATCCTCACTTATGCTGAAGATCCCTGTGGAGCGGAAAATGGTTTTTCAGGAAGGGAAATTATGGCTGAATTCCGCAAGGCAACCGGCATTCCTACCGCAACGAATATGATTGCCACCAACTTTACAGAATTTGTCCAGGCAATTCAGTTGCAGGCTGTGGATATTCCGCTTGCCGATTGTCATTTCTGGACGATGCAGGGCGCAGTGCGCGTTTCCGCAATCTGCGAACTTTGGGGATTAACATGGGGCTCGCACAGCAATAACCATTTTGACATTTCGCTGGCCATGATGGCACACACCGCCGCGGCAGCCAAAGGAAAAGTAACTCCGATAGATACGCACTGGATTTGGCAGGTGGGTCAGCGACT
>CAYRBS010000422.1:0-2044 GCA_964422335.1 uncultured Mariniphaga sp.
TATCGCCCGCACCAATAATTCCGTAAATCGACGAGAGGTTGATGATACTTCCGCCGTTATTTTCCTTCATTCCAGGAACCACATGTTTTATACAAAAGAAAACTCCTTTCACATTTATACGCATCAGCTGGTCCCACTCTTCTTCGGATATTTCGTGTGTAGGTTTATTTACGCCTGAAATTCCTGCATTATTTACCAAAACATCAATTTTCCCGAATTCGTTTTTTACTTCAGTGAAAACTTCTTTCACTTGTTTTTCATTTGACACATCAAGGTTCCGGTAGATGGCTTTGCCGCCTTCGTTTTTTATCTCTTCGGCCAGTTTTTCACCTTCTTCGTTTTTAATATCGGTAATGGCAACAGCGGCGCCTTCTTTTGCAAGCATTTTACACGTGGCTTTTCCAATTCCGAGCGAGCCGCCGGTTACAATTATTACTTTATCTTTTAATCTGTTCATTTATACCGGTTTTTTATTTTTAAATTTTTCAAGAATTTTTCCCCCGTCTAAATGTATTCAACCCAAATTTAGAATACAATGCCTGGCCGAAGCCAGGCATTGTGTTTTAAATTAGTTATCGATTTCAAACGAAATTTTTGCATTTACCGCATACGAAACAATTTTATTGTTTTCAACATTGGCATTCATATGCTTAACGTAAATCGACTTGATGTTTTTTACTGTTTTTGAAGCTTCACTTATCGCATTTTGGGTAGCTTCGGTAAACCCTTTTTCTGATGATCCAATCACTTCAATTACTTTTACAATTTTTCTCATAACTTTTTCTTTTTAAATATGTTAAACAATCTGTTTTGTTTTATACATAATTTTACCAGAAAATGCAACAGTTATACCAACAAAAACAAGGGACAGAAGCAAAATGGTTAAGATGTTAATTACTAAGACCTGAGGCTTTTTTTAATCGGGTTATTTTTCAATTTGTAGTTTTATCTGTTGTGGAATTGTCAAGAAATATTGGGGAAAAAATTCCCCACAGAGATAATGCCGAAGCGCTTTGGGTTACTGTTGAGACAAATCATGCAAAATGAAGTAAAGCATCTGCAATGGCGGCTCCGTGTTATGCTGCCTGTTATTTACGCTGGTTTGATATTAGCGGTTTACAGAATGGCGAAAGTTTGGTTTTGAACTGGCATATTTTTTTCAGTGCCAGATGTAATTATAATATTTTATAGTTATGGAAAAACATATAGTGCAAATTAAATCCATTGATAAGGTTAATCACGATGTGCTGAAAATAGTAACCGGGCGGCCGGATGAATACAATTTTACTCCGGGCCAGGCAACTGACGTTTCTTTAAACCGGGAAGGCTGGCAGGAGGAAAAAAGGCCTTTTACGTTCACTTCCCTTCCTGATGATGAAACCCTCGAGTTTTATATTAAAACTTATCCCGACCATGAAGGGGTAACCAATGAATTGCTGAAACTTAAAAAAGGCGATGAGTTGATCCTGCACAGTGTTTTTGGAGCCATCACATATAAAAAGGAAGGTGTGTTTATTGCAGGTGGCGCAGGAGTTACGCCCTTTATCGCAATTCTCAGGGATCTTCATTCAAAAAATGAGATGGGTGAAAACAAACTTATTTTTGCAAACAAAACAAAAAAGGATATTTTTCTGAAGAAGGAGTTTGCAGAAATGTTAGGCGATAATTTTGTCAATATCTTATCGGAAGAGGAAACCGATGAATATGCACACGGTTTTGTCACCAAAGATTTTCTTCAATCTCATATCGACAAAAACATGCATAAAAACATTTATTTATGTGGTCCGCCTCCCATGCTCGATAAGATGGAAGAAATACTTGCCGAAATGCATATCGGTAAAAATGCAATTGTAAAAGAAGAATTTTAAGCAAACTGTATTGATTCAGAGGTTGTTGAAGATAACGGATTAATAACTTCCCGAAATCCCGGAGATTGAAAAGCTTTTATCCAACAGATAATGGATAAAATACACAACGAATTCAAATTCTGCAAAAATCACTTTGTTCCGGGCGGATTATTGATATCAACTGAACGGTTTTCTTT
>CAYRBS010000423.1:0-2043 GCA_964422335.1 uncultured Mariniphaga sp.
GGCTCGAAATTGTGGTATCGAATATCGCTTTTCGCTAAGGTTAAACGGTCAAAAATCAATTGTTCCTGTTGTATGTCAACCGAAGCATCTGCAAGCCCTAATTCGTCTATAACCGAAATAACCGACATATAATTAACTGAATCGGCATAAGTTGCCGAAGAATTGGTTATCTGAAGTTTTTTTGCGGATACTTTTGGCAGGATTTTTTTCTGGTTTTTTGTTTGGGTACTTGCCGGTTCACTCCTTTGTATATCTACGGTTAATCCGCTCAATAACAATTCGTTAAACGCATACAACGATTTTTTGGGAGCGATTTCCATAACCCCGATTTCCGAATTTGCTATTGCTGCGAACACACCCATTCCGCCATAAACATCATTGTAAGTGAACTTTACGTTTGTCAGGTTTGCCTTGTCGATGCTGAATGTCCATTTGGCAGGGGCAGGTGGTTTTTTATCCGCCTGTTTGGTGGTATCACTGAATGTTGTTATCAAAAAATTGTAGTTGAACAACGGATCGGTTTGGGTGCTGTATAGTTTAATGGTAGCGTCTTCAAGAGCTATGGAGCCTATGTTAATCCTGCTTCTGAATAAGTCGTAAAGCGCTACATTAACTTTCACCCTTCCGGCATAAACCAACGTGTCGGATTGGGTATCTTCCAGGTAAATTCCTTCCAAAACGATTGCATTGGGAAATGAAATGCCTGCATTTTTTATTTCCACCCTGGTATGGGTTTTACTGCTTACAAAGGAAGTGGCATAACCGACAATTTTATTTTGAACGGAAGGGATTTGGATAAGCAGCGCAACCAGAATAAAAAACAATACAAAACCCAGGGCCACCCATAAAGCCACCCTGACTATTCGTTTTATAATTATAACTGACTTACTCATTTTGATAATGACATAGAAAAAATTTATGAATAGCTGAGGCTAAGTTGAGCACATTTGCCGGAAATTGTGTTACATAACTATTGAAAAGAGTTGTATGATTCACACATCTGCAAAAGCAAGGAAAAACAATTGACAAATTATAAATCACACATAATTTCCAAAAACCAATGAATTAAATTCCAAAATGTCTCATCGTGTTGATGATTTTGTGTTTTAAAATTTATGCCGTAGGCATCCCTTCGGGGTTTGTTTTTTTGTTGATTGATATTTGAATATTTTCACAAAAAAACACGAAAATTATTGTTAGGATTCTAATTCAGATTTCTTTTTCCATTTTGGAAGTATATTCGCCCCGGCGAGCTGCATAATTGCATTTGCTCCGGTGATAAAGGGCTTTTTGTGCTTTTTCTGCATTTGCATTTTCTCCCCGCCATATTTCCAAAGCAGGTTGCTGAAGTGCGCGGCCATAAGAAAACGACAACTCCCATGGCAATTTTGAATTGAACCTTTGGTTCATGGTATTTAGCCGGTCTGAAGCCAGTTCGGCGGATTGGCCACCCGACAAAAAAGTAATCCCGGGAACTGCGGCAGGAACGGCACGCCGAAGACATTTCACGGTTTCATCGGCCACTTTTTCGGCTGATTCCTGTTTTGGGCACTTTAAGCCGGGAACTATCATGTTGGGTTTCAGAATCATTCCCTCCAGCATTACTCCCTGTGTAAAAAGCTGATTAAAAACCGTTTGCAAAACTTCCTCTGTCACTTCAAAACACTGTTTTAGCGTATGGCCGCCATCCATCAGTACTTCAGGTTCCACAACGGGAACCAGACCTACATCCTGGCACAATGCGGCATACCGGGCCAGGGCGTGGGCATTGGCTTCCAAACAGGCAGGGGAGGGAATGGTATCACCAATTGTAATCACCGCGCGCCATTTGGCAAACCGGGCGCCCATCTGGTAGTATTCAACCAGGCGTTCGCGTAACCCGTCGAGGCCTTCTGTAATTTTTTCACCGGGATGGCCTGGCATATCTGTTTTTCCGGTATCAACTTTAATTCCGGGAATTATTCCTGCATCGGCAAGGACTTTAACAATTGGCCTTCCGTCTTTGGTTTTCTGGCGAATGGTTTCATCGAAAAGAATGGCTCC
>CAYRBS010000424.1:0-2041 GCA_964422335.1 uncultured Mariniphaga sp.
TTAATCCTTCCCGGCGGATTTCTGAAAAATAAGCGTAAAAACAATTCATTGCAAAAAATGTTAATTTGTGTGTAGATTTTTTTTATACATAAATCATTAATAACTGTTTGCAGGGTGAGGCAAAAGGTTGACAACAATGCCGGAATGAACTTAAACACCATTAAAATATCCCGTATCCTGAACAATACAACATCCAGTCTTAACGATGGCAGCTATTCTGTTTGCTGGATTCAAAACGAAGTGGAGGGGATAGAAATTAACAAAGTACTTTACAAAAATGTATCCAATGCCGTTTTTTTCTTTCATCCCGGTTTTGACTGGAAGGTTATAAAAAAGGAATCTGCGGCTTCATCGGGTTATGTTTTGCACCTTCCCACAGCTATTTTTAATCACCCCACCTTCAAAAATCTTCACATTACCGAAATCCGACTTTTATATTCCAGTGAGATTCCCAAAATCAACCTTTCACCGGGAATTGAAAAGCGCATTCAATCCATCCTTGAAATGCTTGACGAACTGATAGGCACCAACCTGAAACACCGCGAAGAAGCCTTTTTATCGCTGCTCTACACTTTTTTTGTGTATTGCGACGGAGCGTGTAACATCAAATCGGTTATTACCGACAATAACAATGCAAAATCGAACCTGGTCTATAAATTCAAACAATGCGTTGACCAGCACATCAGCCAATACCACGAAGTTGGCCGGTATGCCCAAATGCTCAATGTTTCGGACAAGTATCTGAATGATTGTGTGAAAGAAATTTTGGGTGTAAATGCCAAACATCTCATAGATGAACAACTTGTAATGCGATCGCGTCACAATCTGAAATTTTCTGACAAAACTGTCAAGGAAATAAGTTTCGAATTGGGTTTTTCTTCACCCGATTATTTCAGTTTCTTTTTCAAAAAACAAACGGGAACAACCCCATCGCAACTTCGAAAAAACTGACTGGTTCAAAATTCTAAGGAATTGCCGTGATTTTCGCATTTTCTCGCATTTTTTAAAGACATACCTTTATCAGGTATAATCTGGTAAATTATCTGACACATGAAAAAATTTATGAAATTTTCACTGATTGGTTTTGCGGCAGTTGCATTAATTATTGCAGCTGCCCTTGCTTATGTTTCTTTTGCTTTACCCAATGTTGGCGAAGCCCCCGATATGGAAGTAACCATAACCCCTCACAAAGTGGAACGGGGCAAATATTTAGCCTATAATGTGATGATGTGTGCCGACTGCCACTCTGAACGCGATTTCTCCATTTTTTCCGGTCCGCCCACCCCCGGAACCGAATTTGCCGGAGGGGATGTTTTCGATCACGCCGTGGGAGCCCCGGGCAGGTTTACATCTTCCAATATTACACCTTTTGGTATTGGCGAATGGACCGACGGAGAGCTGTTTCGGCTCATTACAACCGGAGTAAAACGCGACGGGAACCCGATTTTTCCGGTAATGCCCTACCACAAATTCGGGCAACTGGACCGGGAAGACATTGAAGCGGTTATTGCCTACCTCCGTACACTCGAGCCGGTTGAAACCAATCATCCTGAATCCAAACCCGATTTCCCGGTAAACTTCATCATGCGTACCATGCCCCAAAAAGCCGGTTTAACCCCGAAACCATCAAAATCCGATACGGTGGCTTACGGTAAATACATGGCTACCGCAGCAGCTTGTTTCGATTGTCACACCAATTTCAGTAAAGGAAAATTTGTGGGCCCCGAAGGCGGTGGCGGAAGAGAATTTCAATTTCCGGACGGAAGCGTTGTTCGTGCTCCAAACCTCACTCCCCATGAAACAGGGATTAAACAGTTTACAGAAGAAAGTTTTGTGCAGCGATTCAAAATGTACGCCGATTCGGGCAATGTATTGCCTGAAGTAAATCCGGGAGATTTTCAAACAATCATGCCCTGGTATATGTACGGCGGCATGACTGAAGAAGACCTGTCGGCTATATATGCCTACCTGCAAACTCTTGAACCTTACGAAAATTTGGTGGAACGATTTACTCCGGCAAAAAATTAATCCCCGGTTATAA
>CAYRBS010000425.1:0-2024 GCA_964422335.1 uncultured Mariniphaga sp.
TGATCGTAATTGGGGTAACGGCTTCCATCGCCATAATTGTATAAATTTACCAGCGCTCCGTATTGAAACCCCAGGTCGGTATCGAACGTAATGGTGGGCAAAGCACCGAAATTCCATCCGGTTTTGGCAACTTCCTCCTGGGTATAAGCCTGAAAGACAAAAAGAGAAATTACCAGGAATAAGCAAAGTTTTTTCATTGATTTTCAGTTTAATAAGTTGACAGGAAAAAATGTTTTAACCCGCATAAGTAAAATCAGGTAAAAAGTAAACACTTATTTTTGAGTGAACTAAGATAGGAAAAACCAAAAGGAAGGTTTGTTTTTCAGCTGAAAAAAATGGATAATGCTGTTTAAATTTATATTTTTAAACTTTTTAGATTGAGTGAAAATACTTTCAAAATAAATTCAAAACTAAAAACCAGGTTAAAATGAAGACAAACAGGAGGAAATTTTTTCAGGTAGCCGGAGCTGCGGGGGCAGGGATGCTTTCAGGAGGGTTGGCATCGTGTAACCGGCAAGGCGCCGTGAATGAAGAATCAGCACTGGCAGCCATTAAAGAGTCAGTAGGTAAAGCGCATACGCAGCAGTTTAACATGAGCGGATACGCGGCCCCGGCACTTGAAACGGTACGGATTGGATTTATCGGCCTTGGAAACAGGGGCCCGGGTGCGGTAGAACGCATGTCGAACATCGAGGGGGTTGAAATAACCGCTCTGTGCGACAAAAATCCTGAAGGAGTTGAACGGGCACAGCAAATCCTTGAGAAACACGGGTTGCCCAAAGCCAAAGAGTACAGTGACAGCGAAGATGCATGGAAAGAATTGTGCGAAAGCCCGGACGTGGATTTGGTTTACATTGCCACACCCTGGGATTTGCACACGCCCATGTGTGTTTACGCCATGGAAAACGACAAACACGCAGCCACCGAAGTACCGGCTGCCGTTACGGTTGACGAAGCCTGGCAGCTGGTGGAAACCTCGGAACGTACCAAAAAGCATTGTATGATGCTGGAGAATTGTTGCTACGACTTTTTTGAATTACTGACACTCAACATGGCACGGCAAGGGTTCTTTGGAGAAATAGTCCATACGGAAGGCGCCTACATTCACGACTTGCTGGAAAGTAATTTCGGAAAAGGTTCCTATTCGGATATGTGGCGGCTGAAAGAAAACCAGCAGCGCAACGGCAATCTTTACCCTACCCACGGATTGGGGCCGGTTTGCCAGGTTTTAAACGTGAACCGCGGCGATAAAATGGATTACCTGACTGCCATGTCAACCAACGATTTCCAAATGGGAAAAATGGCGGAAGAACTGGCCCGGGACGATGGCTTT
This sequence comes from uncultured Mariniphaga sp., assembly GCA_964422335.1. Taxonomy (GTDB): domain Bacteria; phylum Bacteroidota; class Bacteroidia; order Bacteroidales; family Prolixibacteraceae; genus CAYRBS01. The sequence goes on from CAYRBS010000425.1 coordinate 1,334, forward strand.
TATGAATCGTTTGCAACCGATAGTTACCGTGGAAATATGAATACCACGACGATTCGGACGAATAAAGGTAAAACCATCATGATTCAGCACGATGTAACAAGTCCGCGGCCCTATTCGCGCATTCACCTGGTGAGTGGTACCGAAGGAGTTGCCCGGAAATACCCGCTTCCCGGGAAAATTGCCAAAGGCCACAGCTGGTTCGATGAAGATGAAATGAAGGAACTGGAAGAAAAGTACACCCCTGAAATTGTAAAACTGGTGGGCGAAATGGCCCGAAAAGTGGGTGGCCACGGTGGCATGGATTTTCTGATGGACTGGCGCCTGATCGACTGCCTGCGCAACGGAATCCCGCTGGAGCAGGATGTTTACGATGCCGCATTGTGGAGTGTGGTTGCACCGCTTAGCGAATGGTCGGTTGCCAACCGTTCCAATTCCATCGAAGTGCCCGATTTTACCAACGGCGCATGGGAAACCAATACACCGGTTGACATCACCTTGTCAGAAGGAGGAACAACAAATGTGCGCGTGACCGAAGAAGCTGAAAGCCAGTTGGACGTGTGATATTTACTGACAGCCTCAACTTGGGCTGTTGTTTATAAACAAAAAAGGCTTCGCAATTTTGCGAAGCCTTTTTTGTGTTCTTTTGTGCAAAACAAAAGATGTATCGTATTACATGGTTTTTATTTCTGTA
>CAYRBS010000426.1:0-2023 GCA_964422335.1 uncultured Mariniphaga sp.
GATTTGGCAGGGATTAATGAAACAAGAGACCGGGAATGGTTGATCCGGTTTATCCGTTCATCACAAACAATGGTGAGTGAAGGCGATTCGCTCGCTGTGGCTCTTTTTGAAGAATACAACCAGGTTCCGATGCCCGATAATGATTTCAGCGATGATGAAATTATAAGCATTCTCAATTATATCGGGGAGGTTGATTCACAAACCTCTGAGGCAACATCCAGCCGGGAACAAGTGCCGGACACTGCTGCTCAGGATACATCCGTTTCTTATTCATCCGATTTGCTGAAAAGAGGGAAGGCCTTGTTTTACGGATATGAAAACTTTTCAAACGGAGCCTCCTCCTGCACTGCCTGCCATTATATTCAGGATGGTTCGCTGATTGGCGGAGGAAAACTGAGTTTCGACCTGACAGCTTCATACAGCCGTTTGGGAGAAGCCGGTATTCAGGCTATTCTCACCAATCCGCCTTTTCCGGCTATGAGTGTGGCATTGCGCAATAAAAATTTAACAGATGATGAGAAGGAAGCAATAACTGCCATGCTTCAGTTTATGAACGATCGTTACGCCGATCAACCGCAGCGCTCGACAGAGGGACTTATTTTTTTTGTGTTAAGTCTCGTACTTGCCATGTTTTTGCTCGTTCACCTGTATGTGCTCTACGATCACCGCAAAATTCCTTCATAAAAAGAAGATTAGTACTGCTGAGTTTCAAAAAATAAAAACCAAATTCTATGAGTTGGATTAAAGACATGATTTCTCCCAAATCCCGGAAGTGGGAAGAATTTTACCGCAACCGTTTTCAACACGATAAAACAGTTCGGAGCACCCACGGGGTGAATTGTACCGGCGGCTGCAGCTGGAACATCCACGTGAAGGACGGGATTGTGGTTTGGGAAACGCAAGCGCTCGACTACCCGTTGCTTGAAAATTCACTACCACATTACGAACCACGAGGTTGCCAGCGGGGCATTTCGTTTTCATGGTATTTATACAGCCCGGTGCGGGTGAAATATCCCATGGTTCGCGGCGCATTAATCGACCTGTTCAGGGCAGAAAAGGAAAAAACCGGCGATGCGCTGACAGCCTGGCAAAACATTCAGCAAGACCCGGAGAAACGCCAACGCTATCAAAAAGCCCGCGGGAAAGGCGGACTAAGGCGAATTGACTGGGACGAAGCCCTGGAGATAATCGGTGCAGCCAATATTTACACCGCAAAAAAATACGGTCCCGACCGCGTGGTTGGCTTCTCCCCAATTCCGGCCATGTCGATGATGAGCTTTGCTGCCGGCTCCCGGTTTTTGCAACTGTTTGGCGGGGTGAACCTGAGTTTTTACGACTGGTATTGCGATCTGCCCAATTCATTCCCTGAAATCTGGGGCGAGCAAACCGATGTGGGCGAAAGCGCCGACTGGTACAACGCCAAATTTGTGGCTGTTATGGGCGCCAACCTGGGGATGACCCGCACACCCGACGTTCACTTTTTTTCCGAATCGCGGCACAACGGAACCAAAACGGTGGTGTTTTCGCCCGATTTCAGTATGGTGGCCAAGTATGCCGACCAGTGGGTGCCGGTTCATGCCGGGCAGGATGGTGCATTCTGGATGGCGGTTACCCATGTTATACTGAAAGAGGCACACGTTGAGCAAAAAGTTCCCTATTTCATTGACTATACAAAAAAATATACCGACTCACCTTTTCTCGTACAACTGAATAAAGAAGGGGAAGATTATGTGCCTGGCCGCTTACTGAGGGCCAATATTTTGAAAAAATATGCCAACATTGAAAACGGCGACTGGAAGTTTCTGAATATTGATGAAAAAACCGGCGAATTTGTTTGTCCGCGAGGCAGTTCGGGGCATCGCTGGCAGGAGCAAAAAGGAAACTGGAACCTGCAATATAAAGATGGCGAAACCGGGGACGATTACAATCCGTTACTCAGCCTGATTGACCAAAACGATGAAATTTTACAGGTGGAGTTCACCCGGTTCGAGCAGAAACAAAAAATGAAAAGGGGCGTTCCGGT
>CAYRBS010000427.1:0-2019 GCA_964422335.1 uncultured Mariniphaga sp.
TTAGCGGCCATCAAGAATTTTATTGTTCAAATTATTCAAAAAACCACATATCATGAAGATTAAACCAGGGATTGACCGCCGGAGTTTTATCACAAAAACAGCCCTTGGCTCGTTTGGAGTAGCCGGTATTTTAACATCCTGCTCCGGGCCCGAATCAAAAAAAGAGGAGGTTCAACTCCCCGAATTGCTTGACCAGGCTCCCGACGGAAAAGTATTGAAAGCCGGGTTGATAGGTTGCGGTGGCCGTGGAACCGGCGCCGCCATCAATTTCCTGGATGCAGGACCCAACCTGGAAATTACGGCGCTGGGCGATGTTTTTCAGGATAAAATTGACAATTGCCGCGCCAAAATAAAAGAAGAAAAAGGGGTGGAAATTGCCGATGAAAATTGTTTTCTCGGTTTCGACAGTTACGAAAAAGTGATCGACTCGGGAGTAGATTTGGTGCTGCTTTGTACACCACCTCATTTCAGGCCGGCGCATGTGGAAGCGGCGGTCAACGCCCGGAAGCATGTTTTTATGGAAAAACCCATTGCAGTTGACCCTGTGGGGGCCCGGTCCGTAATGGCTTCGGCCAAAATGGCGGAAGCTGCCGGGTTGAGTATGGTAAGCGGCACTATCCGCCGGGTGCAAAAAGACTACATGGAAACACAACGCCGGGTAACCAATGGTGAAATTGGTGAAATTACCGGCGCCAATATCATCCGCAACGGCGGGGCACTTTGGTTTCGTAACCGCCAGCCGGAATGGACGGATATGGAATACATGCTGCGTAACTGGGTGAATTTCTGCTGGCTTTCGGGCGATCATATTACCGAACAATTTATCCATGAAATTGATGTAATGAACTGGCACGTTGACCAAAACCCCACTCGCGCCATTGGTTGGGGAGGCCGCCAGCGAAGGGTTACCGGCGACCAGTACGATTTTTTCAGTATTGAATATGAATACGAAAACGGGTTGCGTACCCATTGTGCCGCACGGCAAATTAACGGATGCACCAACAAAAAAGTGGAACAGATTAACGGAACCAAAGGATATGCCGATGCCGCCGGAAAACTTTATGATCTGAATGGAAACGTTATTTGGGAGTATCCTCATCCGGAAGAAGGGGATACGGAGTCGGAATGGAAAGTGACCAACCCGTTTGTGCAGGAACACATTAACCTGGTAACAGCCATCCGCTCGGGCAACCCCATAAGCGATGCCGAAGCACAGGTGAATTCAACCCTTGTTACCATTATGGGAAGAATTTCGGCATACACCGGCAAAGATGTTACGTGGGAAGAAATGATGAACTCCGACTTATACCTGGGGCCAAAAACATACGAATTCGGGCCGGTTCCTGAAATTAAAGAAGAAATTCCAAAGGCGGGAGTTCCGAATGCTGCGGGGTAGTTCCATGTTTTATGTTCCAGGTTCCAGGTTTCAGGTTGCAAGTTTCAGGTTGCATTCCAAAATTTTCAGATTAAAAAATATAATGAGATGAATAGACGCGTATTTGTAATGTTCTCGGTTTTTATCCTGTTTTTGGTGAATGGGAATGCCCAGGAACTGGTAGCCACTTTCGGGAAGGAAGTTCCGTGGCAAAATGTGCTGGATGAAAGCGATCTTGGCGGGGAACCGGTTAAATGGTTCCAGGTAAATACCGAACCCGACACGTGGAAAACCGAAGGGGATGTGCTGGTATGTTCCGGGTTGCCAATCGGGGTTATCCGCAGCGAAAAAGAGTACGAAAATTTTATCATGCACATTGAATGGAAACACATGGAAGCCGGTGGAAACTCGGGCACTTTTGTGTGGAGTAAAGCCGAACCGGGTGATAACCGTCTGCCCGACGGTGTGGAAGTGCAAATGCTGGAGCTCGACTGGGTGAACCAAAACATACGGGACGGGGAAAAACCACCCATCGCCTATGTACATGGCGAATTGTTCGGAGTAGGAGGTGTGGAAACAGTCCCCGACAATCCGCGGGGAAACCGGAGCAAATCGGTGGAAAACCGCTGCAAGGGCAAAGGGGA
>CAYRBS010000428.1:0-2018 GCA_964422335.1 uncultured Mariniphaga sp.
ATAATAATACGATTGAAATTGAAACTGCCCGGGGTCATTATTAATTCATTCATTCGGGGTGCCACCGCTTTCTGGTTCCGAAAACGAAACTGAACCCTCCATTCCCCAAACCGAGTTGCTTTCCATTTGCGTAAGTCCGCAGGCACAGCAGGGAGGAATCGGAACCAAGCTACTAACTGTGCTGGAAAAAGAATTAACAAACAGGGGCATTACCCGTTATACAGTTTAAACTACAAAGTAATTGCCGGCGAAAAACTGGAAGGCGCCAACAAATTTTCCCGCAAAAACGGTTTTGTGCTAGTGTCATGTCAACTTTGAAATGTCATTTCGAGAATGTACCCAAAAAATTTTTGGGCATAATGAGGCAATGACAGTGGGAATTGCCAACTTAGTAGCCTGCCTGCACAGTTTGACCGTATGGAGTATAGTGTCTTTAAACCTGTTTTCGAGTATGGTTCCAAAAGATTAAGGCATAATGAGTGGTACTGTTTATCAAATAAACATGTCCGAATGGCAGTCTGCCAACGTTTAGTTAACAATGCCCTTTTGGGTGTAGGTCTTTAACAACTTAAATTATTTAATATGGAAAAGATTAGGACTAATGTAGGAGGCATTGACATTGGAGCCAAAAAGGTATTTACCTCAATCGAGGGTCAACCGGTAGTAAGCCATCTTACTTTCACCGAGGATTTTTACAAGTTGCGTGATTATCTGCTTGAACACAAAGTTGAATCTGTAGCCATGGAAGCCACTGGTGTTTACTGGGTAATTTTGTATGAGATACTTGAGCAATCAGGAATCGATGTTTGGCTTGTTGATGGACGCCAGACCAAACAAGTACCAGGCAGAAAAACAGATGTTAAGGATTGCCAGTGGATTCAGGAACTCCACAGCTATGGCCTGCTAAACAGGTGCCTTGTTGTTGATTCTGATATAAAAGAATTAAGAAGTTATTTACGCTTAAGAGAAGATCACATCAATTCTTCTTCGATGCATATCAATCAAATGCAAAAGGCTTTAACTTTAATGAATATAAGATTAAAAGAAGTTTTGAGCCAGATACATGGCGCAAGTGGCATTGCTATTATTGAAGCGATATTAAATGGGGAAAGAGACAAACAAGTACTTGTGAGTCTATGTCACCGGAGCGTTCTTAAAAAGAAAAAAGAGTTGGTATTAAAAGCCTTGGAAGGCAGGTACACCGAAGCCGGTCTTTTTGAACTAAAACAAGCGTACCAGGGATATAAATTTTACCTGCAACAGGTAAACGAATGTGATAAAAGAATCGATATTGTAATAAACAGGATTGGAGAATCAGGGGCTGGCCAGGAATTAAAGAAAAAACGAAAAGCTGTCCGCCACCATAAGCCCAATGTTGAAAACCTTGGACCAAACCTGTTGAATATATTTGCTGGAAAAGATGCAACATTAATATCAGGAATTACCGACTATACCTGGATGCAACTATTGGCTGAAACGGGTCCAGATCTAAAAAGATGGCCAAGCGAAAAACATTTTACCAGTTGGTTGGGGCTTTCTCCGGGACAACATACTTCCGGTAAAATGAGAAAAAAGGTAAGAAAAAAAGGCAGGCCTAAAGCAGGGCAAATTTTCAGGATAATTGCCCAGGGATTGATAAATAGCAAAGATGTGGCAATCGGCTCATTTGGAAGAAGGCTCCGAGGAAGGAAAGGGCCGAAAATTGCTATTAAAGCAATGGCCCGAAAGCTTGCTGTACTTTATTGGAGAGTCATGGTAAATGGCATCGACTATGCCGAAAAAGGAATACAACATTATGAGGAACAATTAATTTTAAACAAAATGAAAACAGTAAATAGATTAGCAAAAGAATTAAATTTAAATATAACTGAAAAACAACATGTTACGTAAATCTGTCATTGGCAGGAATTCCGGTTTTCCACCTGTGGTTCAATACAGCATCCTCGCCTTAATCGTGTGCGGGATTTTTTTGAGTTCCCTCAGAATAGTCTGGCTTATATCGCTTTCTGTATCCACAA
>CAYRBS010000429.1:0-2018 GCA_964422335.1 uncultured Mariniphaga sp.
ATCCACGTTAATTTTTCCGTAAAATTCAGGACTGAAGGAGTACTCGTAACCCAGGTAGCCGCGCACCAGTTCAAAGGCTGCTTCATCGATGGCATTTCCGGTAATTCCGCCATGGAAGTTGGCAAAAATCAGTGCAAACGGTTTGCCTGACGGCTCAAACTTTTCATCCTGACTAAATGTTGTAATACCTATTAGAAAAAGGCAAAAAGTTATTGCTGTTTTTTTCATCATTCATTAAGACTTTTTGACTTGGCGACAAATATATATTAATAACATTTAATTGTTTAGTAATCGTTTTGTAATATCTTTCATCTAATTATACAAAAATTAAACATGTGTTAAACTAATGTTTACTTATTGTTGCCTCAATGTAAAATTCGAAACCAGGTTTTAACTCAACATTATTCAATTTGTAATATTTACATCGTTTTAGAATTTACCTTAACTTTACAAAGTATAAATCAGAACCAGCAAAAAATGGAAGGGAACCACAAAATACTCATCGTTGACGATGAAAAGGATTTATGCGAAATTCTTCAGTTTAACCTCGAAAGCGAAGGATTTAACATCGACATTGCCCACTCGGGCGAAGATGCATTGAAAAAGCCAGTTGAAAAATTCGACCTGATTTTACTGGATGTGATGATGGGTGGCATGTCGGGTTTCAAAACAGCAAATATTATCCGCAAAGAGAGAAAGCTTAAAACCCCCATCATTTTTTTAACGGCCAAAGGAGAAGAAAATGACATATTAACCGGGTTCAATGTGGGGGGCGACGACTACATTTCGAAACCTTTTTCGATTAAAGAAGTAATTGCCCGGATTAAGGCCATTCTTAAAAGAGGGAGCCAGTTGGAGAATGAAACCAATCAGTTAGTTTACCAGGATTTAAAAGTCGACCCCAGAAAAAAAGAAATCTCGATTTCAGGACAGGTTGTAAACCTTACCCGCAAAGAGTTTGAAATACTTGTTTTGCTGATGAAAAATATGGGACAGTACATCAGCCGCGATGAAATTCTTCAGCGAATATGGAAAGACGATGTAATTGTTACCGAGCGAAATGTGGATGTTAACATTGCCCGGCTGCGCAAAAAAATTGGCGATTACGGAATAAACATCAAAGGAAAATCGGGTTACGGATATTGTTTCCGCGAAAAATAATTCAACAAAAAACAACTTAAGGAACGTGTTTAAAAAGTCATTCAGAGGCGAAATATTTTTTTATTTTATCATCGTTTTTATTCTTTTTACTGTTGCGATTCTCACGTTTCAGTACCAGCGCGAAAAAAAGTACCGTACAGCACAACTCGAAAATACGCTCGATAACATTACCGAAATTACTTACCGGTTTATCGAGCAAAATAATCTGATAGAAAAAAACGAACTAAGCCGTATTGGTGAAATTAAACGCCTAATTCCCCAGCCGAACATCCGGATTACAATTATTGCCTCAAACGGTGAAGTGCTTTTCGATAGTTCGGCCGATTACAAGGAAATGGAAAACCACCTGCAGCGGCCCGAAGTTCAAAAAGCCCTGCAAAACCAAAAAGGAGCAAACATACGGCATTCGGATACTACCCAGGAAGATTATTACTATTATGCCAAAAAATTCCCCGGTTATTTTGTCCGTTCGGCAGTGGTTTACAATGTTCAGATTCAAAATTTTCTAAACGCAGAAAAAGCTTTTATCTTTTTTATTGTTGCATTGTTCGGAATAATCTGGGTGCTGCTCTATTTTGTAACGGGAAGGTTATCCGTTTCGATCACCAAGCTGAAAGATTTTTCGATTAAAGCCGGCAGGAACGAGCGAATCGAGCTCGACACTTCGTTTCCTGAAAATGAACTCGGAATAATTGGCAGTCAGATTATTCGCATTTACAACAACCTGAAAAAAACAAAAGACGAGTTGTCGAATGAAAAAGAAAAACTGTTTAATCACCTGAATGCACTGAATGAAGGGATAGCCTTCTTCTCTCCGAAAAAAGAAAAAACCCTGTCGAACAGTCATTTTATACAAT
>CAYRBS010000430.1:0-2011 GCA_964422335.1 uncultured Mariniphaga sp.
CCGATTGGTCAAACTGAACCGAATTCATGCCATCGCCGGTAAGTTTTACGGTGGCGCCAGGCGAAACAATTACTCCAGCGTTCCCTTTCATATAAATAGTAACAGGAACATCGGATTCAAACCCCGAGCCGGAGGAAGAAAAACGGGTCCCTTTCCGGACGAACCAAAAATCTGTTTCGCCATTCATTTGCCTGAATAAAGCGGTTTCTGACTGCACTGAATGACCGGCTACCTGCACTTCCGACATACCGGACGATTCAAAAAGATAATCAGTAACATTATTGTTCTGCTCAATCGCAGTTACCGCAAAATCATCACCCGGGATATATTGAAACTTAGCCTTGGGATACGTATCGCTGTGAGGGAACAAAACGGTGGCCAGGTTCTTCGTCCCGTCTGCACCGGCACTGTACACCGATTCCAGCCTGTTGTGATCGGGGTAATCGGGGTAGCGATCGGGTACGGCAGATGCCACTTTTTCAATGTTTACTTCATCGGGCTCAGTAGCATAAAAAACCGTCAGCCGGGTGCCCTGAACCGTTGGAAAATGATCGATATCCGCTTCAAATTCCCGGTTGTCTGAAACTTCGGCTACCGTTGATTCGTTTGCCGGATGAATGTAATTTTTGATGACCTCCCCGGCGCCGGCTTCCACCTCATCGATAACCACAAAATAGCCATGAGCCTGTTCGTTTCCATGCACGAGCAACAGATTGCGGAAATGTTCGCCGTTGGCCAGTGCCGGGCCTGAAAACCCGCTGGCAAAATCCAGTTGATTGGTTGTAAAACCTTCCACCATTCCGCCTCCAAGTCGCGAGTTATGATTTTCTCCGTTGATGGTGAGCGTATTGTTCAGCGGAGCAGGCCGGGTTGGGTCGCCTAAACGTCCGCCGTTCACCAGCAGCCGGTTGCCCAGCCCCGACAACGCCAGGCCATTCACCTCGTTGTGGGTGTGCCACTCGTCCTGCGATTTGATATTGTACAAAACACCGTGCAACCCGTTGGGATCGTCTTCCTTTTCGCGGAAAAAAGCCCCGCCGTTTTCATATAATTTACTGGAAGGCACAACTGGTTCCGGCAGCTCCGATTTGGGCAAAATGTAGGTTAAAATATGCCCGATAGCCGGCCTTCCTTCATGAAACCAGGCTGCGTAACCCGCCGCTTCCTGGTCGAAGTTACCCACCCGGCGGTGGAGCATATCGTTGCTGATTCCCTGGGTGGGAAGCATATCACCGAAAATAGCCATCTCTTTGTTGCAGTTTACGCTGGAACCGAACAGCCAGCGGTGAAATTTTTTCAGCCGATCGTTGTTATAGTAACGATTATCGATGCCGGTAAATTCGAGCACATCCATGTACCCCGATTTGGAAACACGGCTGTCGCCACCGCCAACCCTTTCCCACGCGTAGTGGTTGGTTACCGGGCTCACGCCATCTTCGGTAATCTGTACCATAATTCCGTCGTAGTAATCATCGTCGGGGGTGGTGCGGTCGCCTTTGTAAATATCCCAGGTACCGTGGGTACCAAGCCGGACATCGCCCCATGAACCCTTCCGGTTAATTTTTGAAATCTGGGTTGAAATTACTTTCTCACACCTTTCAATCTCCTCGGCTGTAAGTGCATCATAAACAATGTCGAGGGCGAGAATCGCCACAAAAAACGACCCCATTGGCGGGACAACCCCACCCCAGTCGCCACCGTCTTTAACGTTTATTTCTGAATACTGGTTGACAATGGCATCGCGTACCCTCCGGGCGTGGGTTTTGGCATTCGTATCTTCCAGAATGTAAGCCAATGCTGCTGCCCCGACATAATCCTGTAAATCATAAGCAGTTGTTTCACTGCCTGCTTTTGATCGCGCAATGGCATCTGCTTTCATCGAAGCCCAGGGTTCGGTAGCCGCCTTTTCCCGCAGATCAGCAAACTCTTCTTTTTTAACGATTAAAAACGGGTGGTGGTCTTCCTTTTCAAATTCACCGGGAGTCTCTTCCTGTTCATTTTCAGGAAAGTC
>CAYRBS010000431.1:0-2009 GCA_964422335.1 uncultured Mariniphaga sp.
TCGTGGTACGAAAAAGCCGACCTGAACAGTACCGACATGCACTCTTTTATTCATCCGCTTTCGGCAGCTATTCCACCGGTTTGGGAATCAAAAACCGACTGGGAAATTTTTCGCGAAATTGCACGGGTTACCAGCGAAACAGCCAAAGTGCATTTGCCCGAACCGAAACTCGATATCGTGAATATGCCCATTGGTCACGATTCGCGCGGTGAAATTTCACAAACGGAAATAAAAGACTGGTTTACCGGAGAATGTGAACCAATTCCTGGAAAAACCATGCACAATATTGTTACGGTGGAAAGGGATTATACGCAGTTGCACGACCGCTTTATTAGCTTGGGCGATAATGTGAAAAACGGCGTGGGAGCACATGGTACCTCTTTCCAGGTTGATGATTATTATGAGCAAATGCTGAATGGTGAAAAAATGGTAAATACGTTTGATGGCAAAACCTATCCATCCATTAAAGAGGACGTGGAAGCCATCGATGCAGTGCTTCTGTTATCATCGCTTACAAACGGCAGGCTGAGTGAACGGGCTTACCAAACAGCCGAGAAAAATACCGGCCTCGATTTAAGCAAACTTCGTCCCGCAAACAATGATGCTTCTCTAAACTATAAAGATTTACTTTCCCAGCCGCGCCGCTTGCTCAATTCTCCCATTTGGTCGGGATTAACAGAAAACGGCAGGGCCTATTCCGCCTTTTCGTATAACATAGAATACATGGTTCCCTGGCGAACGCTCACCGGGCGGCAACATTTTTACCTCGATCATCAGGGATACATTCTTTTTGGTGAAAATTTGCCCACCTACAAACCGTCGCCACGACCCGAACTTTATGGCGATCTGCGCAAATCGGTAAACGATGGTTCGGCCAAATTGCTGAATGTGCTCACCCCGCACGGAAAATGGCACATCCATTCCACGTATGGCGATACATTGCGGATGCTCACCCTTTCGCGCGGCATGGAACCGTGCTGGCTGAGTGAAAAAGATGCGGAAGAACTGGGGGTGAAAGACAACGACTGGGTGGAAGTGCTAAACGATAATGGTGTTTATTGTACACGCGCCTGTGTGAGTTCGCGCATTCCTTCGGGAATATGTATTATTTACCACTCGCCAGAGCGCACCTATTCGGTGCCAAAATCACCCAGCCGGGGGAACAAAAGGGCCGGCGGGCACAACAGCCTGACGCGCTTGCACCTGAAACCCAATCTGCTGGTAGGTGGTTACGGCCAGTTTACTTACCACATCAATTACTGGGGACCGGTGGGGGTGAATCGCGATACGTTTGTTTTTGTACAAAAAATGGATCAGGTGAATTTTTAAATCGAAAAAACAGTTATTATGGATATACGATCACAAATTTCAATGGTTTTTCACCTCGACAAATGCATCGGCTGCCATACCTGTTCCATTGCCTGCAAAAACACGTGGACCGACCGGAAAGGCGCCGAATACATGTGGTGGAACAACGTGGAAACCAAACCGGGAACCGGCTATCCGGGAAAATGGGAAGACCAGGAAGCGTATAAAGGAGGATGGGAAAAGAATGGAAATTCGATAGAACTGAAAGGCGTTGGAAAAACCAAAGGGTTGAAAAAACTCTTCCACAACACCCACATGCCCACCATGGATAATTATTACGAACCATGGACGTACCAGTACGACAAACTGTTAGATTCGCCGGAAGGGGACGACCAGCCCACAGCCGAACCGGTTTCATTGATTACCGGTGAAAAGATGACGCCAAAATCAGGCCCCAACTGGGACGATGATTTGGGCGGATCACCGGAATATGCCCGGAACGATGTAAACATGAAAGACCTGTCGCCTGCTGAACGGGAAGCCATGTTTCAGTTGGAACAGATGGTCATGTTTTACATTCCACGAATCTGCAATCACTGTCTCAACCCGGCCTGCGTAGCTGCGTGCCCGTCGGGTGCCATTTACAAAAGGGGCGAAGACGGTATTGTGCTGGTAAACCAGGATCGCTGCCGGGCCTGGAG
>CAYRBS010000432.1:0-2005 GCA_964422335.1 uncultured Mariniphaga sp.
CCAACCGCGGCTGCGATTTTTGCAGGTTCTTTTTCAGGTATTGCACCGACATGGGGTTGTCGAGTTTCGGAATGTCCTCTTCAGCAACTTTCGAACCTGTATCTGCCTGCCCGTAAAACGGCGCCAGCAGAATAAGGCATAAAATACCAACTAAAAGATTTAAATTTGTTTTCATTTTATTCATTATTTAGCATTTAAAAATGTTGATTCAATCACTATTTTCCTTCGGGTTCTATTTCAGTTCTTCTGAATTAATATTCCCAATAAATCCTGTTGTTTAAAATGTATTTGAACATCTCTTCGTATAAAATCAGTTGCACATCCACAATTTCATCGTAAGTTGCGGGCGATTCTTCTGTTCCGTGCGGGCTTTCAAAAGTAAAAGCCGTGGCGCCGGAAACATGATGTAACGCACTGCTTAAATTGAAAGATTTTTGGGGAGGGGGATTTTCCTCCTCATCGCCGAGGCTCAGGGTCCAGTCTTCCGGCATATGGGGTAATTTTAAATCGATGTACCGCTGATTCAACCTGCCGGACAAATCCACCAGCCGTTCGCGGATAAAAAGCGGGACATGTGCATTTTGGATGATAAACGGACGACAGGAGCATGAGTGCAACGAGACGGCAATATCGGGTGCCTCGTCGCGTGCAATTTTCATAATGGCTTTGGTTTCTTCGGCCATCGGGAAGAAAAATTCATCGTGCATTATATTTACACCATCATCGTTAAAATAAGCGCCCAGAATTCCTCCATCACCTTTTAGCGGATGGAGACTTTTTACATGGGGCCATCTCCAAAGCGTTCCGTCTTTTTTGGTACCCTGCCCGTATTTGGTCATCGTTTCAACCGGGAGGTCCACAAAACTATCATAAGGAGACCGTTTACGACCGTCCGGATTTCCACAGGGGATGATAATCACCCTGCAACGACTAAAATATTCCTGAAGCTCCGGCCATTCGCGGCCGCGGTAATCCTTACCTGTTTCAGCAATATGAATCAGGTTAACCAAACCGGCAATTCCTTCTCCTTCCTGGCCATGCACCGGGCCCACAAAATAGACCACCGGTTTTGTTGTGGAATCTTTTTTTGCATACCAGGCCGGATTTCGGGCCCCCACTGCAGAGTTGTAATTTGCCTGCGACTGAAAATCTTCTTTTTCCCCATAATATACCGCATAAACAGGTAAACCGCCCGGGGAAGTGGCCACTACTTCTGATTTTCCAATTCTCAGACCGTCCACCGCAACTTCAATATCAGACAACCGCGATTTGTAAAAATCCGGAATATCTGTATTGTTGGGAGGATCGCCCGGTTCGGGGGACACCTGAGAAAAAGCCTCCGCAGAAAACAGAACCAGTGTTAAGAAAATCAGGGTGTGAACAGCTCTTTTGTTTTGCGTCATTACTTAATCCTCCCTTCGTTTATAATGAATATCCCATTCTCTTTTTCTTTCCGTTTTCTTCCACTTCAATTTGAATACCGGAAGCCCCGGGTGTTGGATTTCCAACCAATTTTACATTCACATCCGGAATGTCATTTTCATATGGCACCACCAGTGTTACAAACCTTACATTCTTCTTTTTAGAATTTTTTACCAACCGGTAACGGAAAGCCGGTCGTGGTTCTTTTATGGTATATTTAAAAGAAACCTGGCCTTCCTCCTCTTCGAGTTCCAACCCTTTTTGGGGATTGGCTTTTACCAAAACATTCCAGCCTTCGTTAAAATTAGACCGAACAGAATTATTGTCGCGGTTAAAAACCGCATCACCTCCGCCCGGCCCCAGCTGAAAGTGAATATCCACATCCCCGGTTGCCTGGCCAATCGCTTCGTCCACTACAACAAAATATTTTTTATCAACAAAAAATACCGCTCGCCGGTGGGTCAGGTTATCATAACTGTCGTTTTCAACCACCAGTATATCGAGGTTATCGCCCGGCTTCCACAGTAACAGACGCGGATCGTATTTTGAATTTTCACCGTCGAGTGTGAGGGTTTGGTGCACT
>CAYRBS010000433.1:0-2004 GCA_964422335.1 uncultured Mariniphaga sp.
TTTCCGGCATCGGGCGGTCAGCAGGCAGTGCGCATGGGAAAATGGAAAGGAATCCGTAGAAATATTTTTCAAGACAGTCTGCAGGTTCAGCTTTACAACCTGGAAGAGGATATTCAGGAATTAAAGGATGTTTCTTCCCAACACCCGGAAACCGTTCAGAAAATAGAAACAATTTTTGAGGAAGAACATACTCCTGCTGAAATTGAACGATTTAAAATGAGGCAGTTAGGAGATTAAAACATTGATACAATTTTTGACCAGATACTGTTAATGTAATTTGAAAAAATGAAATTATGAGCAAAATAAACATTATTTTTCCTGCTTTACTTCTTCTCTTCACTGCCTGCCAAAATCAGCAAAAACAGGTAGAACTTCAAAACCCCAACATTGTAATCATTTACATGGACGACCTCGGCTATGGAGACGTCGGCGCCTACGGAGCCACAGAGCTAAAAACGCCAAACATCGACAAACTGGCCGAAGGGGGCGTGCGTTTTACCAATGGCTATGCCTCGTCGGCAACCTGTACTCCCAGCCGTTATGCGCTTTTAACAGGTGAGTACCCCTGGCGAAATGAAAGTGCCCGGATTCTTCCCGGTTCAGCACCGCTGATTATCGACACAACACAAACCACCATCCCCAAAATGCTGAAAGAACAAGGCTACCACACCGGCATTGTGGGGAAATGGCATTTGGGACTGGGTATTGGTGATGTGGACTGGAACCAGCATGTTTCACCAGGCCCCAACGAGGTGGGTTTTGATTATTCCTTCATCATGGCAGCTACCCAGGACCGGACGCCCACAGTTTATCTTGAAAACGGCTACGTGGTTGGACTGGAGCCGGATGATCCGCTGCTGGTGAGTTACGAAGAGAACTTTGAAGGCGAACCTACCGGCCTCGACAATCCGGAATTATTAAAAATGAGATGGCACCACGGACATAACAGTTCCATACACAACGGCATTCCCCGAATCGGGTTTCAAAAAGGCGGAGAATCGGCCCTGTGGGTCGATGAAGATATGGCCGATGATTTTCTGAAAAAAGCCCAGGAATACATCAGGAACCAAAAAAGTAATCCCTTCTTTTTGTATTATGCGCTGCAGCAGCCGCATGTGCCGCGAACACCCCATCCGCGTTTTGTAGGGTCTTCAGGAATGGGCCCGCGGGGCGATGTGATTGTGGAGGCCGACTGGTGCGTAGGCGAATTGCTGGAAACGCTTGAAGAGGAAGAATTGCTTGAAAACACGCTCATCGTTTTTTCAAGCGACAACGGCCCGGTTTTGAATGATGGGTATTACGACGATGCGGTGGAAAAACTGGGAGATCACACTCCCTGGGGTCCCTTTCGCGGAGGAAAATACAGCTTGTTTGAAGCAGGAACACGCATACCATTTATAACTTACTGGAAAGGAAAAATCGAACCTGCCGTTTCTGATGCCATGGTGTCGCAACTCGATTTATTTTCTTCCATTGCCCAGCTGATTGGCAGTGAAAAAAGAGGGCCTGACAGCAAAGAATTACTGGATGTTTTTCTGGGAAAAGACAATGAAGGACGTAATGAACTTATCATTGAAGCCACCTCGCGCACCGCACTCAGAAAAGACAACTGGGCAATGATTCCTCCTTATGAAGGGCCGGCAAAAAATGAAATGGTCAATATTGAACTGGGCAATGCTTCCGAATTTCAATTGTATAACCTGGAAGAAGATTTGGGACAACAAAAAAACCTGGCAGACGAAAATCCGGAAAAACTCCGCGAGATGATTGAAACTTTTGAAAATACCCGAGGAGTTGGATTTGATAAAATCGAACAATTGGAATTGAAATAGTAATTATTTCATCATAAAAACGTAAAAAATTAAGCAATAGAATTAATTAATATTTCATCTGCGAAAATCAGCGTCATCTTTGGGAACAAAAAAAGAATCCCGCGGATTACAAAGATAAACACAGAAAAACAGTCGTAAAATGAACAACAAAACATTCCTTTTCAGCCTGTTA
>CAYRBS010000434.1:0-1998 GCA_964422335.1 uncultured Mariniphaga sp.
ATATTAATTTATTCCTCCGCAACCATTAAATTAACTTCCTGATCATCTTACCGTAACAATTCTTTTTTACTTTTGCACGCCAATTTGAGAACCCGTCTTTTTCTGATTTGTTAGAATTGGTAACAACGGAAGAAAAGAAGAGGGGTTGACAGGATTTTAGCTTTTTTGAAAACAACAGAAACAATGAAAGAAATCAGGAATATAGCCATTATTGCCCACGTTGATCACGGAAAAACTACGCTGGTAGATCGTATGCTGCACCAGGTAAAACTGTTCAGGGAAAACCAGGACATGGGCGAATTGATACTCGACAGCAACGATTTGGAGCGGGAACGAGGAATTACCATTCTATCGAAGAATGTTTCTATTCATTACAGAGATACTAAAATAAATATCATCGATACGCCCGGCCACTCCGATTTTGGCGGGGAAGTGGAGCGCGTACTCAACATGGCCGATGGCGTTTTGCTCATCGTAGATGCCTTTGAAGGCCCCATGCCGCAAACCCGCTTTGTGCTGCAAAAAGCGCTTGAACTGGGCTTAAAACCCATTGTGGTGGTCAACAAAGTGGATAAACCCAACTGCACGCCCGACATTGCCCACGAAAAGGTTTTCGACCTGATGTACAGTCTTGATGCTACCGAAGAACAGCTCGATTTCCCGACGGTTTACGGTTCGGCCAAGGCCGGTTGGATGGGACCCGACTGGAAAGAAGAAACCACAGATATCAGCTATTTGCTTGATGTTATCCTGGATCATATTCCATCGGCTACACACAAAGAAGGCTCCCTGCAGATGCGCATCACTTCGCTCGATTACTCTTCCTATACCGGAAGGATTGCGGTTGGTAAAATTACCCGCGGCCGGTTGATTCCCGGTTTGCCCGTTTCGCTGGTAAAACGCGACGGAAGGGTGGTGAAATCAGTTGCCAAAGAGGTGTATCTTTTTGAAGGGCTGGGCAAGGAAAAAACCAAAGACCCGGTTCCCTCCGGAGAAATTTGCGCTGTGCTGGGTCTCGAAGGTTTTGACATTGGCGACACGGTTGCCGATGCGCTGGAGCCGGAAGGTCTGAAACCCACCCAGGTGGACGAACCCACCATGAGCATGTTGTTCGTGGCCAATAATTCACCTTTTTTCGGGAAAGATGGAAAATTTGTTACCTCGCGGCAGTTGCGCGACCGGCTCTACAAAGAAACGGAAAAAAACCTGGCGCTGCGGGTGGAGGATACTAATTCGGCCGATTCGTTTATGGTTTTCGGGCGGGGTATTCTGCACCTTTCCATTTTGGTGGAAACCATGCGCCGCGAAGGATACGAAATGCAGCTTGGGCAGCCAAGAGTTATCATTAAGGAAATGGATGGTGTGAAACATGAACCCGTTGAATTTCTTACGGTTCAGGTACCCGAGGTGTTTTCCGGAAAAGTGATTGAACAGGTTACCCAGCGAAAGGGTGAAATTTTAAATATCGATGTGAAAGGCGACAGATCAACCCTTGAATTCAGCATTCCCGCCCGTGGAATTATCGGGTTACGGAACCAGATGCTGACAGCCACCGAAGGTGAGGCCATTATATCGCACCGTTTTAAGGGGTTTGAACCATGGAAAGGCAGCCTCGGCATTCATCGAAACGGGGCACTCATTTCACTGGAAACAGGGACTGCGATTGCCTACTCTATCGATAAAATGCAGGATCGCGGTCGGTTTTTTGTGGAGCCCGGCGAAAACATTTATGCCGGCCAGGTAATTGGCGAAAATACCCGTCAGGATGATCTGACCATCAACATTATCCGCACCAAAAAACTCACCAATATGCGGGCTGCCGGCTCCGACGATAAATCGAGTATTGCCCCGGCCATCAAATTTTCGCTGGAAGAGGCCATGGAATACATCCGTACAGACGAATACCTCGAAGTTACACCCAAAAATATGCGCATCCGGAAAATATTATTGAACGAACATGACCGGAAGCGACAGGCAAAGGTTTTAACTGATATTTGA
>CAYRBS010000435.1:0-1976 GCA_964422335.1 uncultured Mariniphaga sp.
TACGAAAATTTGGTGGAACGATTTACTCCGGCAAAAAATTAATCCCCGGTTATAACTTTCTGTTTGATGATGGCAGGGGTGGTTTCCACATTGTAGTAAAAAGGGCAAACCGCGCTAACAGGACCCCAAAAACAAGCGCATGTTTTTATTTTTATCAAATTTCAAAAACTTATATTATTTACTGATTTTCTCCGTTTAATTTTTCGGGAAACAGATTGTTAATTTTAAAATAGTTTCGAAGTTATTCAGAGAAAAAGAAAAATGAAGAATCAAAGTTATAAGCAGATTAAGCACATATTTTTTTTAACGTTTATTGTTTTTATTTCTTGTCAAAAATCCTATTCACCTGAAATTGAAAGTAATTCGGTCGATTTTCAAATTCAGCCATGGAAAGAAAATCCATGGTACTGGGAGTATAAAGGGGAACCTGTTTTATTGCTCGGAATCAGCAATGATGATAACCTGTTTCAGTGGACTAAAAACAGGCTTGTTCCGCATCTCGACTCGATGGCGAAAACCGGAGCAAATTATGTGCGTAACACCATGAGCGACCGTCATGACCTGGGTTTTGAGTTGTATCCTTTTCAGGAAATTGAGAATGGAAAATATAACCTGGACCAATGGAATGAGGAGTATTGGGAACGTTTTGAATTTTTTCTGAAAGAAACCGGGAAAAGGGATATTATCGTTCAGATTGAGGTTTGGGACCGTTTCGATTACTGGGCCGATAACTGGCTGGCCCATCCGTATAATCCCGTGAATAATGTGAATTACACCCGGGAAGAGTCGGGTTTATCAGACGATTATCCGCAACATCCGGGCGGGAACCACCAGCCTTTTTTCTTTACTACACCGAAACAGCGAAATAATGAAACATTGCTGCAGTATCAAAAAAAATTCGTTGAAAGGTTGCTCTCTGTTTCGTTGAACTTCGACCATGTGTTGTATTGCATTGACAATGAAACGTCAGCTGAAAAAGAATGGGCGATCTACTGGGCAGACCTGATTAAAGAAAAAGCATTTGAAAAGGGGAAATCGGTTAATGTTACCGAGATGTGGGGAGACACGGATTTGAAATCCGACCTGCACCGGCGCACATTCGATGATCCTGGAAGGTATGCCTTCTCTGATGTGTCGCAAAATAACTGGCAAAATGGCCAGGAACACTGGGATAATTTTCAATGGGCAAGAGATTATATTTCATCGGAGCCACGGCCAATAAATACGGTTAAAACATATGGTTCAGATAAAAATAATAATGGTTTTGAACGCTGGTGGAAGCATGTCATTGGAGGTGCAGCTTCGGTCAGGTTTCACCGCCCGCCGGATGGTTTAGGTTTATCGGAGTTATCCGTTAAGGCGGTAGAAGCAGCCCGGAAAATTGAATCTGTCGTAAGCTTTTGGGAGTTAAGTCCGGGGAATGGGTTGCTTACGATGCGAGAAGAAAATGAAGCTTATTTAACATCGAAACCGGGTGAATTTTATGTTCTTTTTTTTCCTGACAGCGGACAGGTAGGATTGGATATAAGCGATTACAATTCAGTATTCAACATAAAATGGTTGCAGCTAAGCACAGGAGAATGGAAATCGGAGCATACCCTTGAAGGAGGCCGGGTTGTTGAATTGAAAACTCCCGAACCCGGAAGTTGGGTGGCAGTAATCAGTGAAAAATAGATGATTGATATTCAATAGAATTTGAGGGCAAGGTTATCAGTGCCTGGCAGGTTTATTGAATTTTTCTGCAGTTCATTTCCGATGCAACGAATGGGTGGCTGGCCACGAAGCGATCTCGTTGGGATAAACCGCACCTCCTCAACAAGCGCCCTCTTTATTTGTTCTGTTTACAGGTTTTAAAAGAAGATTATGCTGTTCTATATTGAAAAATATTTTGCCGAACTGTGGTTCCTGGTGTTGGAAATGTCGCCGTGGCTTTTGCTGGGGCTTATTTTTGCCGGGTTGCTGAAGGTATATTTTCC
>CAYRBS010000436.1:0-1962 GCA_964422335.1 uncultured Mariniphaga sp.
TTCTTTTTGCCATCCAGGATATGCTGAAAATAAAAGTGGGGGAAACCACTCCCGACAAGCGTTTTACCCTCCTGGAAACCAACTGCCTGGGCTGGTGCCATAAAGCCCCGGCTATGCTTGTTAACGATGAGGTTTATACAGAGGTCAGCCCCGAAAAAGTCAGGGAAATACTCTCAGGTTACATGAAAGAAAACAATTAAAAAAAACAGAAAACCATGGCATATTCTTATCAACTAAAAAGGGTCGATTTCATTTTCAGGAATGAAAACGATTGGGAAAAAGTTCTTTCCGCTACCCTTAAAAAGAAACCCGAAGAACTTATCAATGAACTCATCAGTTCGGAATTGAAAGGCCGGGGAGGTGCAGGTTTCCCCACCGGGCTGAAGTGGAAACTGACATCGGAATCAAAAGCAAAAGAAAAATTTGTAATCTGCAACGCCGACGAAGGGGAACCGGGTACGTTCAAAGATCGCGAAATTTTATCGAAAGTGCCTTACAAAGTACTCACGGCAATGGCTGTTTGCGGTTATGTAACCGGCGCCAAAACCGGTTATATTTATTTAAGGGGCGAATACAAGTTCCTGGAAACAGAACTTTACAAAGCCATTGATGAATTCGAGTATTACTGCAAGGAAATCAATTTCGATTTCAAAATTAAAATCTTCATGGGCAGCGGAGCCTACATTTGCGGCGAAGAAACAGCCCTGATGGAATCGATGGAAGGACGGCGTGGCGAACCACGCAACAAACCGCCATTTCCCACCCAGACAGGGTACATGAATGCGCCCACTGTTATCAACAATGTAGAAACGCTGGTACATACTTTCACCATATTCAAATACGGGGCAAAAAAATTCTATGACCTGGGGGTGCAGTATTCCCGCGGTACCAAACTGTTCTCCGTTTCGGGCGACACACCCAAACCCGGCATATACGAACTTGAGTTGGGGATGAGCCTTCAGGATTTCGTTTATGAGTTTGGCGACGGCGACACAAAATCTGTACAGGTGGGTGGAGCCTCCGGTTTTTTGGTGCCCCGCAAAAAATTCAAGGACACAGCCATTGGATACAAAGGAAAACTAACCGGTATTTCATTACCCACCGGTGGTTCCATGATGCTTTTCAACAGCTCACGGTCTATGTTCAACGTGCTGGATAATTACCTCGAGTTTTTCAGGGAAGAATCGTGCGGACAGTGTACTCCCTGCCGCGTTGGGTGCCAGCAACTTTTGCTGGGAATTAAAGCCGTAAAACGCGGAGAAAAACCGGCATCTTATCTCGACAAATTGCTGCGGCTAACCGAAACAATGCAACTTACCGCCAAGTGCGGCCTGGGACAATCCGTTGCGAATTCCTTTTCTTCCATCGTCGAAAACTTCCGTGAAGAAATGATCTATTAAAAAAATGTAAATCAGAAACAATGGCAAAAAAAATAAATATAACCATCAATGGTTTTCCGCTGGAAATTGAACCAGGAAAAACCTTACTTGAAGCAGCGGAGAAAGAAGGCATAAAAATTCCAACGTTGTGTTACCACAAAGACCTTTGTGTAGCCGGAAATTGCAGGGTTTGTGTGGTGGAGGTTGTGGGGCAGAACCGCCTCTCGGCAGCCTGTGCAACTCCTTGCGAAGAGGGCATGGAAATACTTACCAACAGCCTGAAAGTCAGAAACTCCAGAAAGCATATCATTGAACTCCTGCTTGCCGAACATAATGCCGACTGTACGAAATGTTACCGAAACGGCAACTGCGAACTGCAGATTCTGGCGTCGGAATACAAAATTATGACCCAGGATTTTCTGGAACTGGCCCCGCTGAAAGATTATACCATCGACATGTTTTCGCCGTCGATTATAAAAGATAACAGCAAGTGCATCCGCTGCCAGCGTTGTGTGCGTACTTGTGCCGAACTTCAGGGAGTAAACGCCCTTACCGTGGCACATAAAGGCGACAAGATGGAGAT
>CAYRBS010000437.1:0-1962 GCA_964422335.1 uncultured Mariniphaga sp.
TGCGCATAGGGCATGGCGCCTGAATCGAACCAAACGTCAATGAGATCAGGTTCGCGGAACATTTTCTGTCCTGAAGGAGACACCAACACCACCTTGTCAATGTAAGGTTTATGAAAATCGATTATTGTGTAATTCTCTTTTGAAAAATCACCGGGCTTGAACCCTTCGTACGGGTTTTCTTCCATGTAACCGGCTTCAATGGCTTTCTCAATTTCGGCCATCAACTCTTCGGCCGAGCCCACGCAAATTTCCTCCGTGCCATCTTCTGTACGCCAAATTGGGAGGGGGGTGCCCCAAAAGCGGGAGCGGCTCAGGTTCCAATCCACCAGGTTCTCCAGCCAGTTACCGAAGCGCCCCGTACCGGTAGATGCCGGTTTCCAGTTAATGGAATTATTGAGTTCTACCAACCGATCTTTTACTGCGGTTGTTTTTATAAACCACGAATCAAGCGGGTAATACAGCACCGGTTTGTCGGTACGCCAGCAGTGGGGGTAACTATGGATAAGTTTTTCTATTTTGAATGCCTTATTGTCGCGTTTCAGCATCACCGAAATGTCCACATCCACAGTTGGGTCGTCTTCGGTTAATTTCTCGCTGTAATCGTTTTTTACAAACCGCCCCGCAAAATCATGGTATTTTTCGGTGTTTACATATTCATTTACAAACGATTCCGCCATGTTTGACGTAAGGAAAAACCGCCCTTTGCGGTCCACCAGCGCCTGTGTTTTTCCCTCGGTATCCTCTACAATAAGCGGTGAAATCCCGTACTGTTTGGCCACCCGGTCATCGTCGGCACCAAAAGTAGGCGCTATGTGTACGATTCCGGTACCCTCTTCAATGGTCACAAAATCGCCGGTAATTACTTCAAAAGCTTTCCCTTTTGGTTTTACCCAATCAATCAGTTGTTCGTACTGAATACCGGCCAGTTCGCTGCCATCGTATTCGGCCACCACTTTGTAGGGTATCTTTTTGTCGCCGGGCTGATAATCGTCAAAAGCCAACGTTTCGTTTTCGGGATTGAAATATACATGAAGAAGATCTTTTGCCAGGATCAGTGTGGCGGGAACCCCCGTATATGGATTAAATGTTTTTACTTTAACGTACCTGATTTGCGCCCCCACTGCCAGTGCGGTATTCGACGGCAATGTCCACGGGGTGGTGGTCCAGGCAAGGAAATGGATATCTGTGTCAACATCTTTAAACAAGAACTCCGATTTTTCGTTACGGATGGCTTTAAACTGCGCCACGATGGTAGTGTCTTTCACATCGCGGTAGCAACCGGGCTGGTTCAGTTCGTGGGAGCTGAGGCCGGTACCCGCCGCGGGCGAATAGGGCTGAATGGTGTAACCTTTGTACAACAATCCCTTGCTGTAAATTTGTTTCAACAGCCACCATACAGTTTCAATGTACCGGCTTTCATACGTAATATAGGGGTCGTCCATGTTCACCCAGTACCCCATTTTGCGGGTAAGTTCTTCCCACTCGCGGGTATATTTCATCACTTCCCGGCGACAGGCAGCATTGTATTCTTCCACCGATATTTTTTTCCCGATATCGTCTTTGGAAATATCCAGCGATTTTTCCACGCTTAGCTCCACCGGAAGCCCGTGGGTATCCCAACCGGCTTTGCGATGTACACGAAACCCTTTCATGGTTTTGTAGCGGCAAAAAATATCCTTGATTGCCCGGGCCATCACGTGGTGAATCCCCGGCATGCCGTTGGCCGAAGGGGGCCCTTCATAAAAAACAAAGGTAGAATTCCCCTCACGGGTAGAAATGCTTTTATGAAACGTGTCGTCGTCTTCCCAACGCTTTAAAACTTCTTTATTTATCTGCGAAAGGTCTAACTGCTTATATTCCTGAAATTTATTTGCCATAGAAATTTATATTCTGCTACTTCTTTTAAAAAATATGCAAATATAGAAATTTTTCAGGGTGGGCGGTCTGAATAATATTACTAAA
>CAYRBS010000438.1:0-1961 GCA_964422335.1 uncultured Mariniphaga sp.
ACTGGTCTTATGGCTGATCCATCGCATGAAGGCAATTCATTGGTGGAATTACTACGAAACCCTGATGAGGAATGGCCCCATTTCGCCAGAACCTCTTTTGGACCTGGCAACTATGCCATCGTTTCTGAGCAGTTCAGGTATATAAGATATAATGATGGTTCGGAAGAATTTTATGATCATTTTAAAGATCCACATGAATGGTATAACGTGATCGAGGATAAGAACTACCCGGTTGAGATAGAATTGCACCGCAAACAGGTTCCTGCCGGCTATCATAAAGTGTTGGGTAAAAATTCAACCGGCCACAAAGCCTTTAATGCCGCAGAGAAAAATGCACGGCCTTAAATCCTTCAGAGGTATAATCAGTTTTTTACTGTAAATCAAATAAAAGAACTACTAAAATTGTAACTAATCAGTTTGCAAATTAGCAATTGTATTGAGTGATTCAATAATATTTTGTTTGTTTTTTAGGGTTGTATCTGTAACCGACCGGAGTACTGAAAAGATAAACGCTCCGTTTGGCGATTTAAATTGCCCTGATACTTTTTGCTTGACTTTTATATTCCTGATGGCCCTTTCCGAAGCATTATTGTCGGGTGGCACTTTCGGATGGTAAAGAAAAGTAAGCAGGTAACTCCTGTATTTGACAAGCCTTTTGTGGAAAGAAACAAGTTCTTTGTGGTCGGGAGGCAAACTATATTTCAATAGCCTGTCCAACCGGTTTTCTATTGACACCCTTAGTGGTTGGTGCCCGAGATAATCTGTTCCTGACATTTCATTTTTCAGGCTTAAAGCAGATTTGAAAAGAGTTTTACAGATTCGGCTCCATTTATGGTTATATCTTTCTGTGAGATAGTTTAAGTCGCGCAACAAATGTGCGATACATATTTGATGGGACAGTGCCTGTGTGTTAAAATGGCTTTTCCAGCAGTCATGAACTAAAACGTTTTTTGCAAACCCGGCTTCAAAAGTTTCTGTTATGCTTTTTTGCCCCCGGTTATCGGTTATGGTAATAAAAGTTGCCCCGTCGTTTTGCCATGTCCACGCCCAATGTTTGTCGCCAGCAACTTTCACCCCTGTTTCGTCGCTGCCAATAAAACCGCCGTTTTCTGTTTTCAATTTGTTTTTTATCATTTCATAAGCAGGTGCGGCTTTTTTGACCAGTTTGTTTAACAGGTAATGAATCCCGCCTTCGCTTATGGGTACATGCAATACATCGTTGAAAATTTCCTGCATCCGTTTAAACGGAACATATTGCCTGGTATGCAAATAGCCTATCAGGCTTTGGATATTGTTCCCATAACTAACAGGCGATTTGACATTGGAGGGGAAACTACTTGTTGTTTCATCCCCGCAAGCCCTACAACGCTTTTTAAAAACCTGGTATTCTTTCACATGCACTTTTATTCCAGGTATGTCAAAAACTTGTCTTTTCCCTACAAACTCAGGCGAAGCGGTTGAAATGTCTCCTCCACAGCAACTACAATATTCGGGGATGTTTTTTTCTGTTGAATCCGGTACTTCAACCATCTTCAGGGTATTACCGTCTCTTCCTTTTTGTCCCCCCGGTTTGCGGCCCGATTTTTCGCGCAAACTTTTTCTTTTTGGCCGGTTTTCATCTTTTGATGGGGGAACTGAACTATTGCTGCTGTTTTTAGGAGTTTCATATTTTGCCAAACGATTTTTTAGGTATTTGACCTCTGCTTCAAGTTCCTGCACCTTGTTAAACAAAAACACGACTAATTCATCTATAGGTTTCTCGTTTGCCATAATGCAAAGAACTGTAATAAAATTAATGTGAGCGAAGAATTAAACCATTAAATTTAAGCGACTTATAAACAACAGAGGTGCGTTTTTTTAAGTTTTGAGATTTTATGTCTGTCAGAATCCCGTAATTGAAAAAAATTACATAAAATCTATGTCAACAAATTCTCAGGCACTTAACTCAAATTTATTTAAAT
>CAYRBS010000439.1:0-1956 GCA_964422335.1 uncultured Mariniphaga sp.
TACAGTTACGGGTTCAGACCGAAACGTAATGCCAACCAGGCATTACAGCAATGCCGAAAGTACATCACTGAAGGCTACAGTTCTGCAGTTGACATCGAACTGGAGAAATTTTTCGATAAGGTTAATCACAGTAAGCTGATAGAAGTGCTGTCAAGAAAGGTAAAGGATGGGCGGGTCATCTCGCTTATCCATAAATACCTTAATGCAGGAGTTGTAGTGAACTCAAGTTTCGCACATAAATTTTAATTTCTCTCAGTCAGTTTGTTAGAAGTTTTTTGTTTTTGTTATTTTTCTAACAACCAATATTTTATATTTTCCATTTTCATCAAGCAGCAGTATCAAGTTTTTCTGGTTCTTTTAGCAACAGAGACAGTTTTTTTCGTGCCTCGTCATCCTGAAACAATTTTTTCATTAGTTCGTCCTGATCAATACTATCGAACAATGTTTCTATAATGTTTAGTATTTCAATAAACAGGCCCCATAAACGCCGGTCTAAGCGTTCTTGTATCACATTTTCCGCTAATTGTGAAAATAATCCCTGCATGGATTCATAATTTTCGATACGGTATCTCATTGTCAGTAAAATGTGCTGAAGCATGGTTATCGTGGCATCGGCTATCTGGGCATCAAAATCATTTGACTGACACCTGCCCAGTCCAAGCAACTGTTTCGCTTCCTTGAAAAAAACTTCGATAGTCCAGCGGATTTGGTATATCTCAATCATTTCAATAAATGAAAGCCGGGTATTGGTGCAAATAAAAACCTTCCATTTGCCATTGCTGCCTTTTTTGCTGAAAAACAATTTGACAGGTTTTCCATTGTATTCTACCTCTGCTGCAAGGTAATAAAGTTTCAATTTGCGGCAACGCCTTGGTTTGCCGAGCATATTTCGGATTTGGCTGTAAGTGAGCTCTTTCCCACGGAATAAAAACTTTGTCCTTACAATTTTGTACATCCCTATCAAATGGGTGGTACATTTTCTTACTTTCAATACAGCATCTATCAGGGCTTCGCAGGTAAACCAACTGTCAACCAGCACATAATCGACAACAAAGCCAAGCGAAATTGCCCGTTTGAACATTTTTACGGCACAGCTTGTCTTGGGTTCATCGGCTTCACAAGCCCTTTCATAAGCACTGGTACCTTTCTCCCGCTTTTTCCGGTATTGCTCTTTCAACTCTTTTTTCTTTAACCCGAAAGGGGTTTCCTTGTTCTGGCCCCGCTCGCGATGAATACTAAAATCAACCGGGATGAAGGAAGTTCCGTCCCAGAACCCCATCAGCAAAAGCTTAAATCCAAGCACTGAACGCCTGGTAACATGGTCAAAAACCCTGGATACTTTTTCGATTCGCTTGCCGGTTTTCCCCAGCAAAGTATCATCGAAAATCATACACCTTGGCCCTTGACTTGCCGGCGACAGCTTGCTGTTTGTCAGCTTTTTAAATTGTGAAGCAAACAACCACAGCAGCAACCTCCAGTTAATCTGTGAATGACTTTTTAATCGATAAAAGGCGTCTTTCCCCGCTTCTATCTGGTGTTTGACAAAACCGTTGAACATTGAATTTACAGTTGGAACTCCCATGAAAGGCATAGACAATAACACGGTCATTAGCCATTCAAAACTGTACCCCTTTTGCTTGATTTCCGAAACAGGTTTGCTTAACCCGGAAAAGGAAAATAATTTCAAAGAACTGGTAATAAATTCCGGCTCGACCCACTTGTGGGTAAAACTGTTTTTCAACTCCCAAATGTTTTTAATATCTTTATCTGGCAGCATGTTTTTTTGTTTTTGGATTCAATCCTAATTTACTAAAAATTAGGACATTAACTTAAAAATCATGCTGCTTTTTTCAACATTAACTTGTTAATTATCAACTATATTGCTTTGTGCGAAACTTGAGTTATTAAAATCTATGAAAAAAAGTTGAAAAAGTTAGTATTTAAATACTTCTCCGC
>CAYRBS010000440.1:0-1955 GCA_964422335.1 uncultured Mariniphaga sp.
TGCGTTTTCTGCTCCCCCTGCTCTTCGTAATATTTTTCATAGGCATCCACAATATCCCTCACCAGCCGGTGGCGCACAATATCGTTTGTATTAAACCGTACAACCGAAATGGAGGTAATCTTCCGGAGCAGGTTCATCGCAAAAATAAGTCCCGAGTTGCTCCGTTTGGGCAAATCAATTTGCGTGACGTCGCCGGTAACGATAAATTTGGCATTCATTCCCATCCGCGTTAAAAACATTTTCAGTTGGAGGATAGTGGTATTCTGTGCTTCATCCAAAATAACAAAGGCATTGCTGAGGGTTCGTCCGCGCATAAATGCCAGCGGGGCAATCTGGATGATGCCGTCCCGGATAAAATCTTCCAGTTTACGGGGTGGAATCATATCCTGCAGGGCATCGTAAAGGGGCTGCAGGTAGGGATCGATTTTTTCTTTCAGGTCGCCGGGCAGAAACCCCAGATTTTCTCCCGCTTCCACTGCCGGGCGGCTCAGGATTATTTTCTTTATCTCGCGGTTTTTCAGCGCTTTTACCGCCAGGGCAATAGCAGTATAGGTTTTCCCGGTGCCGGCTGGCCCAATAGCAAAAACCAGATCGTTTTTCGCACTCTCCTCCAACAGTTTACGTTGATTGGGAGTACGTGCCCGCACTGGTTTTCCGTTGTTCCCAAATACAATTATGTCCTTTTCGTTGCTTCCGTTTTCTTCCAATGCCGAAATACCGGTAGATAGTATTTGCAGGATGATATCTTCAGTTAGAACATTAAACTGAAGGTAGTGATCGAGGAGCAGTGCAAATTTCTTTTCAAAATCCCCAATCTCCTTTTCTTCGCCCTGAACGTACAGGGAATGGCCGCGGGCCGTAATGTTAATTTTGGGGAACAACGTTTTAACAAGGTTTATTTTTGCGTTGTTTATCCCGAAAAATTCCAGTGGGTCAATCCCTTCCAAATAAATTTGTTTCTCCAATCTTATCCTTTAAATTGTTTAATCCGGTTCAAAATTACAAAATAAATACATTTAAAAATACTCACAACTAAATTGAGATTACGGGGTTAAATTTTTACAGAATCGTTACTTTCGCTGAAATAAGACATTGACATGGAAAGAAAAACAGATGAATTCAAGCGCTTGCTCGATATAATGGACGAACTGCGCGAAAAGTGCCCGTGGGACAAGGAACAAACCCTCGAATCGCTCCGGAAACTTACCATTGAGGAAACTTACGAACTGGGCGATGCGATATTACAAAACGATTTAAACGGAATAAAAAAAGAGCTGGGCGATTTAATGCTTCACATCGTTTTTTATGCGAAAATCGGATCCGAAAAAGGCGCTTTCGATATGGGCGACGTACTGGAAGGTATCAATACAAAACTGGTGTACCGGCATCCGCATGTTTTTGGCGATGAAGATGTTGACGGCTCGCCAAAAAAAGTAGAAGAGAACTGGGAAGCTTTAAAGCTGAAAGAAAAAGGGGGGAACAAACGGGTTTTGGAAGGCGTTCCTACCGCCATGCCTGCATTGGTAAAAGCCAACCGTATTCAGGAAAAAGCCAGCGGCGTGGGGTTCGACTGGGAATACAAAGAGCAGGTTTGGGACAAGGTGAAAGAGGAAGTGGACGAACTGAGCCATGAAATCGACCAAGTGGACAAAGATAAAATCGAAGCCGAATTTGGCGACCTGTTTTTTGCTATGGTGAATGCAGCCCGTCTGTACGGCGTCGATCCGGAAGCAGCGCTGGAACGTACCAACCTGAAATTTATGAAACGGTTCAATTATCTGGAAAGTAAGACGCTGATGAAAGGGAAAAACCTGAAAGGGATGAGCCTGGCTGAGATGGATAAATACTGGGAAGAGGCGAAAAAGGAGGAAGCCCCATCCCAGCCTTCCCCCAAGGGGAAGGAGTAGGAAGCAGCCCTGAAACGACCATCCTCCAAAGACAAAAAGGATTCAGGC
>CAYRBS010000441.1:0-1950 GCA_964422335.1 uncultured Mariniphaga sp.
CCGGGCGATTCCACATGTTCTTTCAGA
The DNA here is from genome assembly GCA_964422335.1 of uncultured Mariniphaga sp. GTDB lineage: Bacteria > Bacteroidota > Bacteroidia > Bacteroidales > Prolixibacteraceae > CAYRBS01. The sequence goes on from CAYRBS010000441.1 coordinate 28, forward strand.
AAATTATTAAGTTTTTTGAATTCATTGATTTTAAAAATATTGTCGGGTGAGTCAATTGTTTTTTTCGAAATGATGTTGATATACTGAATAAAATGGCTGTTCGATAATATTTCCTTTTTTTGGGGCGAAAAAAAGGAGATTCCCTCATTCAGTGCGTTCAGGTGGTTAAACAACTTTTCCCTTTCGTTCGAAAGTTCATCTTTGGCTTTTTTCAGTTTATTGTAAATCCGGATAATTTGCCCGCCGATGATGCCCAGTTCGTTTTCAGGAAACTTAGTGTCGGGTTCAACCAACTCATTTTTACCGGCTTTTACCGAAAAATCTTTCAGCTTGGTAATGGCATCGGCCAGTTTTCCGGTTACCAAATACAACAGAATTCCGATTACTGCGAAAACGGCAATGATGAAAAAGATAAAGGCACGTTCGGCTTTCAGGAAGTTCTGAACCTGCACATTGTAAATTACGGCAGTGCGCACAAAAAAGGCGGGATATTTTTTTGCGTAGTAGTAATATTCTTCCTGTGTGGTATCCGAAAGCCGGATATTGGCGCCTTTTTCATTTTGGAGCGCTTTTTCTATCTCGGGCCGGTGCAGGTGGTTTTCCATCTGTCTGTAGTTTTCCACCGAGCTGTCGTAAAGCACTTCCCCGTTATTGGCAATAAGCGTAATGCGAATATTAGGTTGCGGAATGATTTTTTTCAGTTCCCCGATTCGTTTTACATGATCGTTCTCAAGCAGATTGTTCTGTTCCACAAAGCGGTAAGTGATTTCAGTAATGTTGTCGAGGGTATTTTCCAGTTGTGCGGTGCGGTAATTTTTTTCGCGCTGGTACTGGAAGGTGAGGATGGCCACCGTAAAAAGGATAAAAACGATGATGAAGTAAAAGAATATTTCGCCTCTGAATGATTTCCGGATCACTTTTTATGGTGGTTTAAAGTTTGTTATTTGTTTGCAAAACAATAGCCATAGCCCGATTTCCCTTTGATGTTGGTACTGTATTCGCCAACTTTTTTTCTTAACCGTGCAATGTTCACATCCACGTTGCGTTCGGTAACAATCACATCGTCGTCCCAAATTTGTTTCAGTATTTCGTCGCGACTGATATATTGATCCATGTTTTTCATAAGCAATAACAGAATCTCAAATTCTTTGCGCGTAAGATTGACAGTTTGACCTGCTACCGATATTTCCTTTTTCTGTTGATTTACAGTGAGGTTCTTGAAAATCAGCTGTTTGTTTTCATCTCGTGGTTGGGTGCCCCTTTTCAAAATGGCTTTTATCCGGGCAATTACCTCTTTAATAGAAAATGGCTTGGAAATATAGTCGTCGGCGCCTACATTAAATCCGGTCAGAATATCATTTTCTTCACCTTTGGCAGTTAAAAAGATAATGGGCACCTGAATTTTTTTCTCTTTCCGGATGATGTTGGCAGTCTTGAATCCCGACATGCCGCCCATCATTACATCCAGCAATATCAGGTCGAATTCATGCAACGATTTTTTCAGGGCCTCTTCGCCCGAATGTGCCACTTCAATGTTATATCCTTCACTTTCAAGGTTGAACTGAAGAATCTCGCATAAATCTTCTTCGTCATCAACAATCAGGATTTTAGGATTCACTTGCATTTTTTAAAGTATCATTTTGATTGCAAAGTTACGGTTAATATGGTTCAGGCATTGTAAAGTTATTGCAAAACGATTACAATAATGTTAAATATTAATCATTTATATTTGCGCAAACTTAAAATGATACATTGCGGAATGAAGAACAAGTTTTTAATTGTCCTTTTCCTGTTTTTTTCTTTTCAGGCCTTTGCACAGGAGGGAAAATTTGAACCTTCGGGCAAACCGTTTGCTACCATTTACGCCAACTTTCACAGGGGAATTACAGGCAGTGCTGTTGATGAAGCTGCCTTTGAACTGGT
>CAYRBS010000442.1:0-1945 GCA_964422335.1 uncultured Mariniphaga sp.
TACAAAATTAATCGCAGGCACATTTTAGTTCTTCACTGTTTGCCTTTTCGAACGATTCTTTTCCTTCTGAAAATGCATACCAGGCGATGCCGAGCGAACCGGCAATGTCGAACCAGCTAATTCCGAAAAGTTCGTACAAGCCGCTGGAAGCAAGCAGAATGAATGAGAGGTAAAAACACGATTTTGTGCAATTTGCATCGGCAATAATGGGGTCGGAATTTAATTTTTTTCCAATCCGTAATTTCCAGGTCATTAAAAAATACATGGTAAGAATCGATAAACCTGAAATGATGATTCCTGCCATTGTTGTTTCGGGTTTTGTTTCTCTAAATATATTTAATACTGCCCCTGCGATTAAACCAGCAGCCAGAATATAAAAAGCTGTTCCGGTTATTTTTAGCGCCCGTCTTTCAAATTTATTTCTTGAATTTACATCGTTGACACCCGCTTTTTTCATCCGGTAAATCATATTCAAAATACCGATTCCGGACAAAACTTCTACAAAACTGTCCACACCAAACCCGAGCAACGCAAGTGTATCATCCCTAATCCCAAAAAAAACCGAAATCAGGCCTTCTGCAACATTGTAAACTATGGTAATAACAGCTAAAATAATAGCTGTTTTTATAAGCTTTTCTTTGGTCTGCACTTTTTATTAATATTAACAAAGATGAAGTCAGCAATTGGTTTGCCAAATTCCCTTTCCGAAGAACGATCGTTTCATCGAAAATACGGTAATTCAAAATTAAAACATAATTCTTACTCCTAATATCAACCGGTTTCCGGATGTAACTGCTGTGGATTGCGAAGAATTGACAGCTATTTGGTACAATCCTTCAAATTTCAGGTTCGGCGACACAAACTGAACCCCAGGCGAAATAAATCCAAAAGATCTTGATTCTCCTGTATTGGGATAGTCCCTTGCAAAGGAAAATTCCTGTACAGGCGCCAGCACCCAGTTGTCGATTCCGGGCAACAAAATATTACGTGAAACGGCGACGTTTACCTGCAATTGTTTTGCTGCCGACTGGTTTTCTTCCGTATGGTAATTCACCCATTCAAACGCATTGTTTAAATCGAATGACCATAGACCGGGGCGGAACGATGCATTTACACCGATAACCGGGCTGTACGTTTTTGAAATCGAGCTGTTCAGCACAGGAAATGAAGTACCTGCAAAACCGGCCACCCCAAGCGAATAAACACGGGTGTTACGTCGGTAAAGTTTTACCTTTCCCATTAAAAAGGGATCCATCCAGCGGTTGTCCATTTCCATCATGGTTTCATTTGTTCCAACAGCGCGGTAAACATTGCGCATCATAACAGTAACATCGGAACTCAGCCCGTAAACCACAACTGCCGGCATCATATGCATGACCATCTTTTCGCTGCCCGTTTTACTGATAATGTTGCGGTACTGTGTGCGAATTATAATGCGGTCCTGTGCAGGGGTCAACCCGGCATCGACGCTAATCCCTTCTGCCCGGCTAACAGATACATTCAGTAAAATCAGAACGGTAGTCAGAAACAAGAAAAAAATCTTATTCTTCATCTTTCTCAGGATTAATCTTTTTACCGGGTGTAAAATTGGCCTTTTCTATCCGGTCAAATATTTCTTCTTCTTTTACACTTGAGTCTGGTTTTAGCCTGATTACAACTTCTTTATTTTTCCAACTTGCGCTGGCATCGGCCACACCGTCAATTTTTTTCACTTGTTTCTCCAGCGCCGACTGGCAACCGGGACAATCCATTCCAAAAACTTCGTATGAAACGGAATCCTTTTGTATTAAAGAATCTGCCTGAATCCTGACCTCCTGATTCTGGCTGCTGCCGGCAAACAAGGTGGGTGTTCCCAGTCCCAGAAACAGCATTATCAACAAAAACCGGAGATTATTTCTTTTTTTAGTCATCTTATTAAATTTTAATTTATTCTTTCCTGTTACTT
>CAYRBS010000443.1:0-1942 GCA_964422335.1 uncultured Mariniphaga sp.
GCCTCAATCACTCCCCTGAAATAACCAATTGATTCGGCAATGCCCATAAACGGGTTATCCATGTTTTTCTCATGTTCCAGGCTGCAAACACCGGTATATTCCACTTCCCTCAACATTTCAACAAACGCGGGAATATCAATGATGCCACGTCCTACTTCAACCGAGTACCCTTGTTTGGTATCGCCGGTTACATCTTTAATATGAATATCGAATACACGGGAGTGGTATTTTTTGAGATCTGCTACGGGGTCTTTGCCATTGCGGGTATCGTGTCCAATGTCGAGGCACATTCCAATACGGGCATCGAGGTCCTTCACGTTTTCCCACACATCATCTGCATCGGGGAACAGTTCAATATCAGGACCATGAAGGTGAATGGCATAATGAAAATCGTATTCTTTCACTTTTTCATCCACATACGGAAGCATTTCGTAATCGGGAACGCCCACGATGAGCTTTACCCCCACACGTTTGGCGTATTCAAATGCCTGATCAACCTCTTCCTCGGTTTTCATGTAAATTGGCCCAACCGCATAACCGGTGACCCCGCTGGATTCCAGTTTAGCATGAAAATCAGCAATTTCAGAATCGGTACTTTTAAACGGTAAATGGAAATCTTTGATGCACAGGTAATGCAAATCGGCTTCTTTCATGGTTTCAAGCGTTTCATCGAGGCCAAACTTCACAAATGAGTAACCTGCCATACCCACTTTAAACGATTCGCCTGTTTCAGGAGCCGGTTGTTCTCCGGGGCGTTGCTGATTTTGTGCTGAAATGGAAGAAACCATCATCATGACGGAAATAACAACTACAGAAATTTTTTTCATCTCATTAAATTTTTAATTTTAAAAGTCCCGTAGGGATCGCTACGCGGGTATTCGATGCCCCGAAGGAACAGTCCGGCGGGAATTCGACATTCATATACTTTACAACTGATATTTTCAATTTTGACACCTGTTTTTAAGGAGGCTGCAAGATATTGTAAAAACAGCAAAAATCCATCGGAAGGAAACAAAATAATCCGAAATCTCCCCATTCACGGAAGATATAAAAGCTCGCAATCTTTATAGAAAAAAGAATGAATCTTAAACGAAAAAACGGGAAATCTTCAATGTATCCGGATGAAATTTACAATAACGGCAAAGGCTGCAAGAGTTTTCAACAATTGTTAATAACCGGAGTTAATACATGGTGAATACAAACCGCCAAAAAAACTTGACTGGTATGGTTCATTTACCCTACTTTTGATTGTACCAGGTGAGCGATAAAAGGCCGCTCCAAAATGTGGAAACGGGGAACGTTTCTTAGTTGAAACCGGAACCATTTCTTTCCTTCCTTCGGGAAGGCACATCAGCGGAGCCGAAGTTTGAACCAGGTAGTCTGGAAACCATGGGTTCATTCAATCAACTGGAAGAAAACCAGACGTTCTTTTAAGATTGAGTCTTCAGGCAGGAGGCCGCAAGCCGAAAGGCAGGCAACAAAAAACTTCGGTTTTTTGAAAGCCCCACTGCACAGCACAGAACGGTTACACACCGCGAAATGCTGATTGTCAACGGCAACCACCTTCGGGGAATTGCCGAAAGCACTGAATGACACTTCGTCCGGGAAGGTATTCCGGAAAACCGAACGGACTGCTCAACGGTTTTGCCATAAAAAGCTAAACCCGCGAGTAGGGGGCAACGTTTCATCTGAAAAGATGGAACAAAGCCGGCCACAATAACCGTAGCCTGGCGCTCGGGAAAACTTCGGTTGACCCAGTGAATGGGAGCTATTCGTAACAGAGTAGTTCCCATTTGTGTTTTATAACATCCTGTATTTTTATCATTCAAATAGTTTTTTTTCTCTCAAATGTTCGTATTTTTGCGAACAACGAACTATTAATTTTTAAAAAAATGGACATAAAAGTTTTAGGAACAGGCTGCCCCAAATGCAAGGCATTGGA
>CAYRBS010000444.1:0-1938 GCA_964422335.1 uncultured Mariniphaga sp.
CAACTTCATCGAATATTTAAAAAACTATTTATATAGATAGTTGGTTGTTGTATATTTGCATCGCAAATTAACTGAAAAACAAGTAAAAAGAGAATGCTATGAAACATGTAATTGATATGTCGTGGACCGACAAAGTTGCTTTTGAAGCCGATATGGATGGGCACAAGGTAGTGGTTGATGCCACAAAAGAATCCGGGGGGAGTGATTTAGGCCCCAGGCCCAAAAAACTCATGTTAACCGCATTGGCAGGTTGTACAGGTGTTGATGTGGTAATGATTTTGAAAAAAATGAAAGTCGAACCCGAGGCTTTTAATGTAATTGTGGAAGGGGAATTAACCGATGAACATCCCAAATATTACCACACTATAAAAGTGATTTACCAGTTTAAAGGAAAAGATTTGCCTAAAAGTAAATTGGAAAAAGCCGTAAAACTTTCGGAAGAAAAATACTGTGGGGTTAGTGCCGTTTACAAAAAAGCCATTAACCTGGTAACCGAAATCAGGGTGGAAGAATAGTTTTCAATTCGCATAAAATGTTGAAAAGCAGCGTATTCTCGTTGCTTTTTTTATGGAAATGAACAAATTAAATACTTTTTTGTCTTTTACTTTTGAAAATCAACAATGATAAAAGATGAAAACATTTGGAAAATTAGTAGGAACATTTACGTTGGTTGCCGTATTTTCAATGCAACTAATTGCAACTGATTACAAGGTTGATAATTCAAAAAGCACCGTTAAGTGGAAAGGTACAAAGGTAACAGGTGAACACTATGGAACCATTGATTTAAAAGAAGGAAACCTTACAGCGGATGGACAAAAAATTAAATCCGGAACCTTTCAAATAAACATGGAATCCATTGTTAATGAAGATTTGGAAGATGAGTCAACCAACCAGAAACTGGTAGGTCACCTTAAATCCGATGATTTTTTCTCGGTGGACAAACATCCGGTTTCTACCTTTGAATTGAAAGAGGTAAAACACAAGGCGGGAAACAAATATTCCCTTACAGGCGATTTAACCATTAAAGGAATCACTCACCCGGTTACTTTTGATGCAACGGTAGATGTAAATGAAAACCAGTTAAAAGCCAATGGCAATATGGAAGTGGACCGTACATTGTATGATATAAAATTCAGGTCAGGGAAGTTTTTTTCCAACCTGGGTGATAACTTGATACATGACACATTCAATCTCGATTTTAATATAGTGGCATCCTCCACATCCGGAAATGCCGTGTCAGAATCGAAATAAACAGGAACAGATTAAACAGGATGAGCCCCGGGTTGATTCCGGGGTTTTTTGTTTTTAAATACAAGGAAATGGAACACATTATTCATAAAGCATCGGAAAGGGGTTTTGCCGATCATGGCTGGCTGAAAACGTCCCATTCGTTTAGTTTTGCCAATTACTACAATGGAGAAAAAATGCATTTTGGCAGGCTGAGGGTTTTCAACGACGACATTGTAGCTCCATCAAGCGGATTTGGTTTGCATCCCCACGAGGATATGGAGATTATTACCATCCCTCTGTCGGGAGCTTTAAAGCATGCTGATAACATGGGAAACGAAGGAGTGATAACTACCGGCGAAGTGCAGGTAATGTCTGCAGGAACCGGTATTTTCCATTCAGAGCATAATGCCTCGGATACCGAACCGGTAAACTTTTTTCAGCTTTGGATATTTACCAATGAAAAAGGGCATAAACCCCGCTACGATCAAAAGAAATTTTTCCCCGAAGGGCGGGAAGAAAAATGGCAATTACTTGTTTCCCCCGACGGAAAAGACGGATCGCTCTGGATTCACCAGGATGCCTTTATCTCGGCCCTCGAATCAGGCGGGTTAACCGAAACTTCCTACCACCTGCATTCATCCGGGAACGGCGTATATTTTATGGTTATTGACGGGGAGGCTGAAATAGAAGGAGTAGATCTCGGAAAAC
>CAYRBS010000445.1:0-1927 GCA_964422335.1 uncultured Mariniphaga sp.
GGACACCGAAACGATTGCAGAAACAAGAATACCGGTTGAAGTACCGGAAAAATTAAATCGGATAAACATGTCACTATCCGTTGAGCAACCTGCCAGTAAATCGCTGGCACACATGGAAATTAAATTCCCTGAAATGACCACCCCACAGAATGATGAACGCCTGTTGGCTGATGTTGTAAAAAAGAAAACCGGTTTCCGTAAATTATCGGTGAATAAAGTGGCCAAGGTAGGGCTGAACCTGGTTTCCAGCATTTCGAAAGAAAATTTTGACTACGAAACCAATAAAGAAGGAAAAATCACAGAACTCAATTATGACTCACGTCTGCTGGCTTTCACCATTCCAACAAAAAATGAATAAAAATTACAACCATCCAGGGGAAAATTGGAAGGACAGTTTTTATTTATCATAATTAAAGCGTCGAATATTTACGGGTGAAAATGCCAAGTGCAAAACACATTAATTATTTAACAACCACCGTTTTCACATTCATAAATTCTTTGATGCCGTGGGAAGAAAGTTCCCTTCCAAAGCCGCTCTCCTTGATTCCGCCAAATGGCAGGCGGGGATCAGATTTCACAAAATCATTTACGAAACAGCAACCTGCCTGCAATTGTGTTTCAGCAATTTTTTCACCTTTTTTAAGGTCCCTGGTAAAAACAGCTGCACCCAACCCAAACACCGAGTCGTTTGCCACGCGAATGGCTTCTTTCTCATCTTTTACGCGAATAACCGATGCCACCGGGCCGAAAAGTTCTTCATCATAAGCCGGCATACCCGGTTTTACTTTTTCAAGAATAGTTGGAGGATAGAACGCGCCCAACCTCGCAGGTTTTTCGCCGCCAATAACAATTTCGGCGCCGTTTTTTACCGAATCGAAAACCTGCTGGTGCAGTTCGTCGCGTAAATCGGTGCGTGCAAGGGGCCCCATGGTAAATTCAGGTTCGCAGGGATCGCCAAAACTGGCATTGATCATTTCGTGGGTAAAATATTCCAGAAATTCGGAATATACCTCATCTACAACCACAAAACGTTTGGCCCCGATGCAACTTTGCCCGGCATTTACCAACCTTCCTGCGGCACAGGTTTTGGCAGCATACGCTAAATCAGCGTCATTCAAAATAAGGTACGGATCGCTTCCACCCAACTCGAGCACACATTTTTTCATTACACTTCCGGCAATGGAAGCCACACTTTTCCCGGCGGAGGTGCTCCCGGTCAGGCTCACGGCTTTCACGGCATGATGTTTTATTACAGATTCCACCTGGGAACTGCCAATAAGCAACGTCCTGAAAACATTTTCCGGGAAACCGGCTTCACGGAACAGATCTTCAATGGCCATGGCACAACCGGGAACATTACTGGCGTGTTTTAAAACGGCGGTGTTTCCGGCCATCACAGTTGGCGCAGCAAAACGGAAAACCTGCCAAAACGGAAAGTTCCAGGGCATAACCGCCAAAATGGTACCCATGGGCTGATAACTCACATACGATTTGGAAAAATCAGAAGCAAGTATTTCGTTTTCCAGAAAATTTTCGGCATTATCTGCATAGTAATCGCATACCCATGCGCACTTTTCAATTTCAGCGATACCTTCACGCAACACTTTACCCATTTCGCGTGCCATCAGATGGGCTAGTTCTTCTTTGTTGCTTTTTAGGAGACTGGCGAGGTTTTGCATCAGCTGGGTCCGGTGAAAAAAAGAAGTGGTTCGCCACTGTTGCCACCTTTTATCCACTGAGTTAATAATTTTTTCAACCCCTTTTTCGGTATGCATTTCATATACCTGAATCAACTCCCCGGTGACAGGGTTTACCGATTTCATCATAATTACAGTAATTGATTTGAAAATCTAAGTTATAAAAATTACTACGTAAAAAGAGAAATCAGGTTTATGAAAAAATTCATTTGTTGTCAGTTCGGAAATGT
>CAYRBS010000446.1:0-1927 GCA_964422335.1 uncultured Mariniphaga sp.
ATATGTAACCGAAATTATAAAAAAAGCAGCTTAAATGGAATTTGTCGTACACCCTACTTTGCTACACATTTAGAAAAAGACACAATTAATTATTTTCCTATTAAAGAATTGGATTCTATCTCTTTAACTGATTACCGAAAAATAGTAACCTCAAATCGGCAAATAAAAAATTTGGTTTGAAATTTAGCTATTTTTAGGTTTATTTTGGGGATTTTATGTACTATTTGTCACGTTCACACTTTAATTTTCTTTGAAATTTAACTTTGCAGGGTGTTATTTGCTGGGTACTCATGCAATAAATCTGAATTTTAATTGACATGCTACTCATCAACATGTAAAATACTGAATACCAGCTAACTAAGTTTAAGATAGGCACATAAGTTCCCCGTTGATTTTCAATTCATTATGATTTCTATTCCGTTCTACTCTAACAAAAGGTGATATTTCTTCGATGTAAACAGTTTCAGCACATATTGCCTTCCCTGTTTTATCCATTTTGAAGGGACAACCATGAAGCGGAAGATAAATTTTTTTAACCTGAAGTTTGGCCTGATGAAATCGAGTTTCCTGCTGACAAATTCGGTGAGAAAATGGAACAGGTTGCGGCAAATAGCCATCATTACAAGGAATACGGTATTTTCATGCAAAAATGAAAAAGGCATCTTCTTCCACAGGAAATCATTGTTCATTTCATCGAACAGGCGTTCGCTATCGCCCCTGTTGTTATAGAATTCAACAATTTCTTTGTCTGTCATTTCATAGTTGTTGGTCATGATTGCCCTGTAAGTAAAGCTGTCGCCGGTAAATAGATCGCCCTGCCCGTCTGTTTTTTTCTCACGGCTAATCACATAACGATAAGTCTTATCCCACCCGAACGGTGCATATTCGATAGAGGCCACTTGGTATTCTTTAAAGCCAATAGTAACTGTTTCCCAATTAGGTATTCTCCTGATATCGTTATACAGGTTGCCACAGCGTTGTGCCCTGATGTAAAACCAGGTGCTGTTGGCCTCCACTACCGGGATTACAGTTTTGTCAAATGAACCACAGTCCATACGGCTGTGTTTTACTTTAATCTTCGATTCTCCCAGCAGACCGTATGCCCGTTTCAGCGTTTCTTCCTGTTTGTACTTTACATTGCTGTTCCCGTTCCGGTTTTCAATGTAAACAGGATAGTTGCCGATTGAGGCGATGCCCGGAAAGTACCCATCGGCATGTTTGTAGCTACGTTTGGAATCATATTTTTCTGTGGGTATAAACTGGTTATCGTAATCAAAAACATAATCCCCGTGTTCGGGCAATAACTGGCCTGTTTGCACCAACAGCTTAACCATAAGCCTGTTCATTGTTGTATTAATATTGAAATCGTGCTGGATATTTGTTTCTGAAACAATGGTCTCTTTTTCCGTTGCCAACTCTTTTTGCATCCTCAGTAATGTGTCGGCAGAACAAACATCAAAGTTTTTCACCTGGTATAACTCCCGGCGCAGGTGTTCGGTGATGTCTTCGGCACATTCCCCGCCGCAAAGGGTCATCAACAAATACGACCGGAAAAGGTCACTGTAACGATATTGTGCTCTAACACCCCGATTACCAAGAGATTGGTCAATAGTATCGAAAACTTGTGCGTTACCAATTATTGAATCTGCGAAATTTATTCCGCCAAATGAGTTGATTTTTGAAGTAGAATATGTAATTTTCATCCGCGACGATGTTTTTCACCTAAATAAGTGAAAAATATTTAATCGGGCAAGCCTTGTGAGCATTGATTTTACAGGGCTTCCCGATTTTTTAACATTCGCACGTGCGGATTTGAGGTAATAACAAATATCGACGGAATAATTACCGGCTTTGAAAGAGTATTTTTCCTCTTTCAAAAAACTCCTTAAGCGTAGTTAGTTTTTTGCCGGTTAAACGTTCATAAAAA
>CAYRBS010000447.1:0-1908 GCA_964422335.1 uncultured Mariniphaga sp.
GGGTTCGCTCCAGGCTTTTCCAAAAAAGGAGATTCCCACCGGTAATCCCTGAACAAATCCCATGGGAACGGTAATGTTGGGGTAGCCTGAAATGGCTGCCGGCGACGAACTGCTGCCCGAAAAATGATCGCCGTTCACCCAGTCGATGGTCCATGCCGGACCGTTGGTGGGTGCGATAATGGCATCCAGCCCGTGCTGCTCCATGACGGCATCGATTCCCTCTTTTCCGGCAAATCGTTTCGATTCTTCCAGCGCTTTCAGGTATTCTTCGCTGGTTAAATCCCCTTTTTCCTGTGCCCGCTCAAAAATTTCCTGACCAAACCAGGGCATCTCTTTTTCGGCATGTTTTTTATTGAACTCTATCAATTCTTCCAGGTTTCGGATTGGTGCATTGGAATGGGTTTTAAGGTAGTTGTTCAAATCGGATTTGAATTCATACAGCATTACCTCATAAGATGGAGTTCCCCATTCCGGCTGGTGTTCAAAAGTCACTTCATCTATGACTTCAGCGCCTTTCGATTTCATGAGCACCACCGCCTGTTTAAAAAGTTCAGTAACACCTTTGTGAAACCCGGTCATTCCGGAGGCAATGCCAATACGCATTCCGTTCAACCCATCGGCATCGAGAAACGGTGTATAATCAGAAAAAATTTCACCCTTTCCAATATGCGTTTCTGCATCGCCGGGGTCGAAGCTGGCCAGTGCCCCCAGGAGGATGGCGGCATCTTTCACCGTGCGTGCCATGGGCCCTGCGGTGTCATGGCTGTGGGCAATGGGGATAATCCCGCGGCGGCTCCACGCTCCCAGTGTCGGTTTTATGCCAACCACGCCATTCACACCCGATGGGCAAACAATGGAACCATTGGTTTCGGTACCGATTCCAATGGCGCATAAATTACCCGCAACTGCTGCACCTGTTCCCGAACTCGAGCCACACGGGCTGCGGTCGAGGCAATACGGATTACGCACCTGGCCACCACGTCCGCTCCATCCGCTCGATGAGTTGCTTGACCGAAAATTGGCCCATTCGCTCAGGTTGGTTTTTCCAAGTAAAACCGCCCCGGCTTCGCGCAGTTTTTCAACGATAAATGCATCTTCATCTGCAATATGGCCTTCCAGTGCCAGCGAACCGGCCGTGGTTTGCATTTTGTCGCCCGTGTCGATGTTGTCTTTTATCATCACCGGAATACCGTGCAGCGGACCGCGTATCTTTCCGTTTTTGCGTTCTTCATCCAGATTCCGGGCAATTTCCAACGCATCCGGGTTCAGCTCAATGACCGATTTCAGTATCGGATCAACCTGTTCAATTCGCGCCAGGTATTTTTGGCAGATTGCCTCCGCAGTTAACTCACCGGACTGCATTTTTTGCTGAAGTTCTTCCACGGTGACTTCATTCAGTTCAAAACTTGAAAAATCGGGCGAGATTTCGGTTTCACCGGTTGGAGACTGACAACCTGCAAGCCCTGTAAATGCAAGTGCTGACCCACTCAAAGCAGTGGATTTAAAAAAAGTGCGTCGTTTCATTTTCTGGTTACCTTTTTTCGTATTGTTCCCGGTAATATTTTTGGTAGGCGCCCGAGGTCACATTTTTCATCCACTCTTCGTTGGCGAGGTACCAGTCGATGGTTTTTTCAATGCCTTCCTCAAATTGCAGCGACGGCTCCCAGCCCAGTTCCTTTTTTATTTTGGTGGCGTCGATGGCGTAGCGCAAATCGTGGCCGGCACGGTCTTTTACAAAGGTGATGAGTTTTTCCGATTCACCTTGGGGACGTCCCAGTTTTTTGTCCATCACCCTGCAGATTACCCGGATGAGGTCGATGTTTTTCCATTCGTTGAACCCTCCAATGTTGTACGTTTCGCCCCGGCGGCCCTTGTGAAAGACCACATCGATGGCGGTTGCGTGGTCTT
>CAYRBS010000448.1:0-1901 GCA_964422335.1 uncultured Mariniphaga sp.
GCAAAAATCCTGGACTTCTACAACGGGGTGCCAATTGAGTTATAGCCAAAAACACTGCCTGTGTCGGGTTGCTGGTGGGAAACTTTGTTTCCGCCAAACTTATCGACTTTTATAAAACCGTTTCCGGTTACAACTGGGACGCCATCTGGGGAATCACCACACTGGTTTCAGTGGGGTTGTTACTGGGGTTTGTTTTGCTATTCAGGGAAGACGGGAATCTGCGAAAATCAGTGACAACTGCAGGAAAAGAAGAGTGAAAATCATTACTTTTAAGCTTTATTTTTAATCGCAATAAAGCAAAGGAATGCATTCAAAAATTTTTACACTGGCAATTTTCACACTTTTTTTATCATGCAGCAACACACAGGAAATTGAGGAAAGCCCCCGCCAGGTAAGCGGTATCTACCCGCACCTGGCCTGGTACAATAACGAAGGAGAATGCGGAACCGGAGCAGTTGTTCCGTGGGCCGACAGATTGTGGGTAATTACATACGGACCGCACTTCCCATTCGGTTCTTCCGATAAATTGTACGAAATTACCCCCGGGCTGGAACAGATAGTCCGTCCCGAAAGCATTGGCGGAACGCCTGCTAACCGGATGATTCACAGAGAAAGCAATCAACTTTTTATTGGACCGTATGCGATAGATGCCAACCGGAATGTAAGGGTTATTCCTTATGAAGAAATGCCTGGGCGCCACACCGGAAATGCCCGACACCTGTTCGACCCGGATAATAAAATTTATTACGGGACCATGGAAGAAGGGTTTTACGAAGTGGATGTCAATTCGCTCGATGTGGACACATTGTATTTAGATGGAAATATAACGCGAAAAGCAGGGGAAATGGAACAGGAAGCTGAACTTCTTCCTGGTGCACACGGGAAAGGTCTCTATTCCGGACAAGGCGTGATGGTTTATTCCAACAACGGGGAAACTGGCCAGGCAGCACTTGAACATTTCGACATTGAAGCCGGCGGCCTTTTTGAATGGAATGGAAAAGGCTGGACGCTGATTCGTCGCAACCAGTTTGTGGAAGTAACCGGTCCGGGTGGTATTTACGGAAATCCGAATCCTGAAACCGACCCGATTTGGGCGACAGGCTGGGATCACAAATCAGTCATTCTTGGGGTACGCAACCCGGAAGCCGGATGGGACTTTTATCGTCTGCCAAAAGCAAGTCACAGCTACGACGGAGCTCACGGCTGGAATACCGAATGGCCGCGAATCCGCGATGTTGGCACCGAAGAAAATCCCGATTACCTGATGACCATGCACGGCATGTTCTGGCGTTTTCCCGAATCATTTACTACTGAAAACTCAGCAGGAGTTCGTCCACGGTCGGCCTATCTGAAAGTAATTGGCGATTTTACCCGATGGAACAATCAACTGGTTTTCGGGTGCGACGATTCTGCACATCGTGAATTTCTAAATAAGCGCAAACACAAAGGAGGCATTGAAGGACCGGGGCAATCCAATTCCAACCTGTGGTTTACCGATTTTGACAAACCAGATCAACTGGGTCCTAACACTGCAAGCGGCTCGGTTTGGTTAAGTGAAGAAGTTCAGGCAGATGAAATTTCGGAACCGTTCCTTTTTTCAGGCTGGCCCAATCGTTGTGTCTGGATTCATAATGCCGGAAACGAAGCAGTTGATTTCGTATTCGAAGTAGATAAAAACGGAAATCAAAACTGGACTGAATTGCAAACGGTTCAGGTGGAAGCGGGTTCAACCCAATTCATTGAATTTAATGAAAATGAATCCGGAGAATGGATTCGTGCAAAAGCTGCCGCACCAACAATCGCAACCGTTCAGTTTAATTATTCGGATAAAGATGAACGGTCTTCTGCTCCTGCTCCAATTTTCAACGGAATAGCCATGGTTGAAGAATCAGATGCCAACG
>CAYRBS010000449.1:0-1897 GCA_964422335.1 uncultured Mariniphaga sp.
AGGAAAAACGGCATTGATAACCGGTTCGGGCAGTGGAATCGGGCTTGCTCTTGCAGAAGGGTTGGCAGGCGCCGGCGCAAAAATTATCCTGAACGGCCGGAACGAATCAAAACTAACCCGGGCCGAAAAAAATTTACAGCAGCAAGGTTATCCGGTTGACAAGCTCGTTTTCGATGTCACCGATTCGGCAACCGTAAAAAAGGCAATAGCTGATTACGAAAAAACAAAAGGTGCCATCGACATCCTTATCAACAATGCCGGGATAAACATCCGCGGACCCTTTGAAGAATTTGCAGAGGAAGACTGGGAAAAAGTGCTGGACATTAACATTAACGGTGCGATGATAGTTTCGCAGGCCGTCGGGACTTTCATGATAAACCGGAAGGCAGGAAAAATCATCAACATCTGTTCCATGCAAAGCGAACTGGGGAGGCCAACCATTGTGCCCTACACCGTTTCGAAAGGAGGAATTAAAATGTTGACAAAAGCACTTGGCACCGAATGGGGCAAACACAACATCCAGGTAAATGGAATTGGCCCGGGTTATTTCGAAACCGAACTCACCCGTCCGCTAAAAAATGATCCTGAATTTGACAAATGGCTGTGCAACCGTACTCCCGCCAACCGGTGGGGCGACCCAAAAGAATTGATCGGCGCGGCGGTTTTTCTGTCGTCGGAAGCAAGTGATTACGTGAACGGACATATTTTGTATGTTGACGGAGGATTGCTGGCAAGTGTTTAACAACAAAAAAGCAGGTTCAAAAGAAAAGAACCTGCTTCCTGTTGTACTTTTAATTCCTGTCAATATTCGTCTTCATTGAAGAAAAAGTCATCCTTACTGGGATAATCCGGCCAGATGTCTTCAATACTTTCGTAAACTTCCCCTTCATCTTCAATTTCCTGCAAGTTTTCAATCACTTCAAGTGGTGCCCCTGAACGTATGGCATAGTCGATCAATTCGTCCTTGGTTGCAGGCCAGGGAGCATCTTCAAGCTTAGAAGCTAATTCCAGAGTCCAATACATTTATATGGATTTAAGCGGTTATACTCGTTTTTTACAATTGCGCGAATATAATAAAAAAATAATTTGAACTACAACCGCATTCACTATTTTTATGTATGCTGCCATTGCATCTCTTTCGAACCGCTATCGGCAGTTAATTTGCGCGCCAAAACAAAAAGGAAATCGGATAACCGGTTGATGTATATGATGGTTTCAGTTTGCACCGGAACCAGTTCGGCAAACTCCAGGATTCGCCGTTCGGCCCTGCGGCAGACAGTCCGGGCCACATGGCACTGAGCGGCTTCCGGCACACCTCCGGGTAAAATAAATTGGGTCAGCGGGGGCAGTTCCTGTTCCAGTTCATCGATAGCTTTTTCCAAAAACCGAATATGCTCCCCGGAAATGGCAAGTTTGGAAGTAAATGCATCTCCCTTTTCATCGGAAGCCAGTCGTGAACCAATGTTAAATAATTTATTTTGAATTTCAGCCAGCCAACTTTTTATACCATCAGCTAATTCAAAAGAGCGAATAATGCCAATGGCGGCATTTAGTTCATCAATGGTGCCATATGCTTCCAGGCGGCTGTCGTATTTTTTCACCCTGGTTCCGCCTACCAGCCCGGTAGTGCCGTCATCGCCGGTTTTTGTGTATATTTTAAATTCTTTTCCCATAAAATCCAATTTTCCCCGTTCCAATGTTCGCGCAGCAAAAGTAATCATTCCCGAAAATTTTCTTTTACAATTCTTAAACCAACCGCCATATTCCGGGTCAAAAATATTTAAAACCAAAAATAACTAAAAATGAAGCATCCATTAACATTTCCACTTGTACTTTTCTTTCTGTTTTTTTTATCGGCGCATTCAGGCATTGCCCAGGAACATAACCCCGACAATTG
>CAYRBS010000450.1:0-1897 GCA_964422335.1 uncultured Mariniphaga sp.
ATGAATAAAATTCTGGAATGCGTACCAAATTTTTCGGAAGGAAAAGATTTAAAAGTCATTAAAGAAATAACCGATGCCATTGAAAGCGTGGAAGGCATTCAGCTGCTGGATGTAGATCCGGGCAAGGCAACCAACCGAACGGTGGTAACGTTTGTAGGTGAACCGCAGGATGTGGTTGAAGCTGCTTTCAGGGGCATAAAAAAAGCTGCACAGGTAATTAACATGACCAGTCACCGGGGGGAGCATCCGCGATTTGGCGCTACCGATGTCTGCCCGCTGGTTCCGGTGGCCAACATTTCCATGGAAGAAACCGTTGAATTTGCACGTCAACTGGCCGAACGGGTCGGGAAAGAACTCTCCATCCCGGTTTACTGCTACGAATTTGCCGCGTTTGCTGAAGGACGCCGCAGCCTGGCAAACTGCCGCTCGGGAGAATACGAAAAACTGAAGGAAAGAATCACCTCTGAAAAATGGAAACCCGATTTTGGGCCGGCAACCTGGTCGGAAGGAGTTGCCAAAACAGGGGCAACCGCCATTGGCGCACGCAATTTTTTGGTGGCATACAACGTAAACCTGAACACCACTTCCACACGCCGTGCCAATTCCATCGCTTTTGATGTGCGCGAAGCCGGACGGGTAAAACGGGAAGGAAATCCGCTTACCGGTAAAATTGTGACCGACGAAAACGGCGAGCCGGTCAGGATTCCCGGAACACTGAAAAAAACACGGGCTATCGGGTGGTATATCCGGGAATACGGAGTAGCACAAATTTCCATGAACCTGACCGATATTACCGTTACGCCGGTGCATGTGGCATTCGACGAAGTAAGCGAAAAAGCCCGTGAAAGAGGAATCCGCGTAACAGGCTCCGAACTGGTGGGGCTCATCCCGCTGCAGGCCATGCTCGACGCCGGGAAATATTTTTTGCGTAAACAACAGCGTTCCACCGGAATTTCCGATGATGAAATCATCAAAATTGCAGTCAAATCCATGGGCCTGGATGAGTTATATCCGTTCGACCCGAAGAAAAAAATTATAGAATACCTGATTGAAGAGAAAACCGGGGATAAACTGATTGACAAAACGGTTGAGGGATTTGTGCACGAAACAGCATCCGAATCACCGGCGCCGGGCGGAGGTTCTGTTTCGGCGGCAGTGGGTGCAATGGGTGTGGCCCTGGGAACCATGGTGGCCAACCTTTCGGCACATAAACGCGGCTGGGACGACCGCTGGGAAGAATTTTCGGAATGGGCCGAAAAAGGGAAAAATTACCACGATGCGCTGTTAAAATGCATCGACGAAGACACCGATGCTTTCAACCAAATTATGACAGCATTTGGCATGCCCAAAGCGAACGAACAGGAAAAAAACGAACGAAAACAAGCCATTCAACTGGCCACAAAAAATGCGATAGAGATACCATTGAAGGTGATGCAGCTGGCTCATGACTCGCTGGAAGTAATGCAGGCGATGGCTGAAAGCGGCAACCCCAACTCGGTGTCCGATGCAGGTGTGGGCGCGCTGTGTGCACGTACTGCGGTTGAAGGCGCCTACCTCAATGTTAAAATAAACGCCGCCGGTTGCGATGATAAGTCATTTTTGGATAATGTGCTGAAACAGGCTGAAAACCTGCTTTTGTCGGCACGGAAGAAAGAGAAAGAGATTCTGAAAATTACAGCGTCAAAAATTTAACTCTCGGGGCAAAGTGCTTCCAGCTCCTCTTGCAGCTTTTCGCGTTTATTTTTCGTCAGGCTGAGCGGGTCAAGTACCTGCGGATTTTCAAGGATCTGCCTGCAAAGCACAATTCCTTCGCGGGCAAGATGTGCTTTTTGTTTTTTGGTCAGCCGGGTAAGTGTGGTCACCGGAAAAATATTTCCTCTTTCAATCAGGTCCTTCA
>CAYRBS010000451.1:0-1888 GCA_964422335.1 uncultured Mariniphaga sp.
ACTTCGAGCAGGTTGCCTGAACTTTCGAACAACAATCCGTTTTCGGGTACAATCAACTCAAACGACCACGCATAGTTAGGCACATCCTTGTTCAATCCGTCAATATTTTGCAGCATCCAGTTTCCGCCCCAGGCACCGGGCTCAAACCAGGGGCGCACACGGAAAACATTTTGGCTAATTTCTTTCAGCCCCATGCGCAAATCATCGCCTTTCATCCAGGTAATTTCATCAGGGCGCTGGCCGTCAACCATAATATCAATGTTAGGGAGGATATGCTGTTTATGTTGGTTTAAAACGGGCCATTCCACAAAATAATAGCGCTTGTACATCGGTTTTATGTCATTTGGTTTTAAAGCACCCAGATTAGTTACAGACTTTGCTCTTGCCCGGAACTGTAATTCGTTTTTGGGTAAATCGATGTAAACAAGCAGCCCGTCAATATTTGTTAACTGTGCTCCAATTCCATATATGATATTCAAATCGGCTGTTTCATCCAACTCCTGCGATTTCAGTTTTTCCGACAGAAAAAAATCTGCCAGGTTCAAGGTAGTACGTGTCCCAAACAACGGATCGTCTCCTCCCAGAAAAGGGGCAATCATTTTATCAGTTTCTGCCTTGGATTTCAGTGCAACTGAGGTATCAATCCAATGAACTTTCAATTTTTCATGATCGAAATATTCCTGCAGGTTTTTTCTGAAATCTTCAAAAAACACACCGGTGAAACCGTCGATAAGTACTGTTCGGTGCTGCTTGAATTCATTAACCAGGCTTTCATATCCTCTGTCTATTTTCCCATCTTCCAGCACATGAGTCGGGTAAATATCATATTTTCCTTTTTCTCCTTTTGGCTTAATGGCAGGCATTAAAAACTGACTGGTATTTCTCCAATTGTTCTTCATTATTGATTTGCTTCTTTTACGTATTCTTCAAAAAGTTGAACGGCATTCCAAAGTACGCCTGCCGAGCCACGGAAGGTACCTGAACCTTTAGGTTCATTATTCACTGTGTACCATTCAAAAAATCCATTGTTGTCTTTCACCCGTTTTACCATGGGTTGCATATGCTCAAAAGCTTCTTCAACGAATCCGTTTTTTATGAGTTGCTGAATCATTCGTCCGCCAAACCAGGTCCAGTCGCCGCCATTCTGATAACCGTACGGGTACATGCCTTCGTTTTTGAAGAATCCCTCGGGATAGGGCGGGTACATGGTGAGCCCGATGGAACCGGCACCGGAAAGTTTTACATTTTCAGCCATTTTTTCTATGGAGGTTTTTATTTCGTTTTTGGAAAGCAATCCGGCTTCGATGGCTACTGCCGTGCCGCCATGGTAATAAATTTCGTTTTCGTTAAAATTATTGGGGAAAGGTGAACCGTTCAAATAAATGTGAGGAATGAACTTCTTGTTGGTTTCATCCCATAAATATTTTCGGCAATTTTCGAAAATCTGGTCGTGTGCAGATTGCCATTTTTCGGTTTTTGAAGGTAGGAGTTTCATCAGGTTTTCGAGAGCAATCAGAAACATGGCATTGTCATAAATGTCGATTGCGTAATGCGTATCTTTGGTCAGGTAAACGCCCCATTCGTGCTCGGGTTGCACATCACCCCAGTCGGCTGTGGTAGCACCCCAAAGTAAACCATACTTTTCATTGTAGCGGTGGTTCATCAGAAAATCCATGGACCAATCCAAACGCGCTGCAACGGTTTTTTTACCTACTATTTCATTCAAAATAGAAGTATCTCCCGTAGCTTGCACGTACTTGTAAACCGCCTGTACGAGTGAAGATTCCTGATCAGTTTCCACCGTATTTTTGTGTCCTGCATAGCGTGGTTCCAGCTCCGAATAAATATAATCGTAACTTACGCTTCCGGCTTTTTCTGCTGGAATAAA
>CAYRBS010000452.1:0-1885 GCA_964422335.1 uncultured Mariniphaga sp.
TAAAATCAGGCATGAGTATTCGGAAGAAATATTTTGAAATTGCCGAACTTTTTTTCTTTTAAAATCAAAAAAAAGAACAGAAACCATTGCGGCTCCTGCTCTTCTCAAAACTTTATATGATTCGGTTATAGCTTTACACCATCGGGTATTTTTTGAATACCGTATCGGATTTCATTAGAATATCCACATATTGGGCACGCTGGTAGCTAAACGGGTCTTTCATGTTTTTGCGCGAAAGTTTTCCCCGGAAATCGTCCAGTGTTTTGTATTCATTTTCGTCCATCCATTTATTCAAATCAATCAGGATATCGGACACCACCGAAGGCTTGTTTTTATAAATAGTGCTCACCAACTGGACGGTGTCGGCGCCCGCCAGTATCATTTTAATCACATCTTTTGAGTTGTAAATACCGCGGCTCGCGCAAACGCTGCCTTCCACATTTCCGTGAAGCAGGCCGGTAAAACGCAACGATACCATCTGATCTTTCCGGTTACTTAATTCCCACGGATAATAAAACTCCTGGGTTTCAATATCGATATCAGGCTGAAAAAACCGGTTAAAAAGCACAAACCCATCGGCACCGGCCTCATCCACTTTTTTAATAAAGTTGAGCGGGTTGGTATAGAACAAGCTTATTTTCACACTCACCGGAATGTTTACTGCCTGTTTCACTGCTTCAACAATCTGTATCTGTTTTTCTTCAATGGATTGTCCGCTCACTTCAAAATAGCCCGGCACGGCATAGAGGTTAATTTCAAGGCCGTCCACACCTGTTTTTTCCAGTTCTTTGGCGTATTCCACCCAGGTGGGTTCGTAAATAGCGTTCAAACTGGCAAATACCGGGATATCAATTTTCTTCTTCAATTTTTCGAGGTTATAAAGATGCTCTTTGGGCCCGGCATGTTCAATGCTCGGGAAAAGACGTTCCATCTCGGCATTCCGGTATTCATATTCTGTAAGATCTTCCGACATCTGGAGATCTTCGAGCTGTACCTGTTCTTCAAAAAGCGAACGGTAAACAACGGCCCCAATTCCTGCCTCCTCGAGTTGTTCAACAACTCCGGGTTTCGATACAAGATTACATGCTCCAAGAATAAGGGGATTTTTTAGTTTTACACCCATGTAGGTGGTAGAAACACTTGCCATATTAATTGATTTTTTTGATTTATTTCTGTTTTTATAAAGAACTAAATATAGAAATATTTTGTTCACGAACCATTTTAAATAAAAGTATTTTTTATATCCATTCAAAACCCGAAAGGAAAAAACGGAAGCGTGAACAACCCACCCGATGCGATGGCGCATAACAAAAAACCATCCGCCAGCAGAGTGACGGATGGTTTTTCGGATTGATATTATTATATTTTATAACAAACTCAGTGTTACGGTTAAACCGGCCATAACAACCGATACCATCGTCATAAGTTTGATAAGGATATTCAGCGACGGGCCCGAAGTATCTTTGAACGGGTCGCCAACAGTATCGCCAACCACACCTGCATGGTGCGCTTCGCTTCCTTTGCCGCCATAATTTCCTTTTTCAATAAATTTTTTGGCATTATCCCAGGCACCACCAGCATTGTTCATAAATACAGCGAGTGTAAATCCGGTAGTTAAACCACCTGCCAGCAGACCAACCACACCTGCAACGCCCATTGCAGCGCCCACAATTACGGGAACCGCGATAGCAACCAACGATGGAAGCATCATTTCACGTTGTGCACCTTTTGTTGATATTTCAACGCATTTGGCATATTCAGGTTTGGCGCTACCGTCCATAATCCCTTTTATTTCTTTGAACTGGCGCCGGACTTCATCCACCATAGCACCGGCAGCACGTCCAACCGCTTTCATGGTCATGGCACTAAACACAAACGCCATCAT
>CAYRBS010000453.1:0-1883 GCA_964422335.1 uncultured Mariniphaga sp.
AACGGGCTCTCCCTTGTATTCCCAGTAAAACGGATTTTCCTGAAAAATACGGATAGCTCCGTCGTTTTTACCGGATTGTTCCTGAGCAGGTGCGGCAAATGAAAAAATTGAAAACAGAAGCGTCAGAAAATAAACGAGTTGATACTTCATGGTTTTTTAAGTTAAATATTGGTTTATAATAAGATTAAAAATTGTATTGCCTGATTTCTTCAAATCCGGGGGCCGAAGGTTGCGCTCCCATACGGGTAACAGAAATGGCTGCAGCGCGTTGTGCAAAATCAATGGCTTCGTTGACCGGCATTTGATTTGCCAGCGCCGCGGCCAGCGCACCGTTAAACACATCGCCGGCAGCGGTGGTATCCACAGCTTTCACTTTATACCCTTCAATCATTCCCTCAAACTCAGGTGATTTTAAATATACGCCTTTACTGCCCAGCGTGATAATTACCGTTGTTCCCCCCTTCTCAAAAATTTCTCCGGCCATTTCAGGGATATCCTTTTCAGAAAAATTTTTCCGGGACGTGATGATAGCCGCTTCAGTTTCGTTGGGGGTAATGATGGTTACCCTGCTGAGCAAGCTTTCGGAAATTGCAGCACCGGGAGCGGGATTCAGAATAAACGGAATTCCTTTTGCATGCGCCACCTCAGCTAAAGCTTCCACCGTTTCCAGCGGAATTTCCAATTGTGCCAGCACCATTTCTGCTCCTTCAAAAACATTTTCAAAACCATAAATGTCTTCGGGCAATAAATAACTGTTGGCGCCGGGAGCCACCGAGATGCTGTTTTCGCCATCGGCAGCAACATTTATCAGTGCAATTCCTGAATGAATATCCGGTTGAACTTTGATACATGAAGTATCGATTCCTTCGTTGCGGTAATTTTCTACCGCCTGTTTCCCAAATGCATCATCCGAAACACATGCGATAAAAGCCACCTCAGCACCTGCACGGGCAGCAGCCACAGCCTGGTTGGCACCTTTTCCTCCGGGAATGGTCATAAAATCGGTTCCCATTATGGTTTCACCGGGTGCCGGAATACGCGGAACTTTTACCACCATGTCGGTATTTGAACTTCCTGCTACAACTATTTTTGGTTTCATTGTGTCAATATAAACGTGAAACAATAATCAGCCCCAGGCCCACAACGAAAAACAGGAACATGGCCGTAAGCAACCCTTTCACCCCTGTGGCGCCCTTAAACTCTTTCCAGATGAAAACGCCCCATAATGCGGCAATTACAGTTGCCCCCTGGCCCAATCCATACGAAATGGCAAAGCCGGCCTGCTCAGCAGCAATAATATTGAGCGTCATACCCAGGCTCCAGATGGCGCCACCCAATATGCCAATCAGATGCAATTTGGTATCGCCTTTTACAAAATAATCTTTGTAAGTTACTTTTTCACCCTCAAGTGGTTTATACATAAAAACGGTATTCCAGACAAAATTGGATACCAGCAATCCTATGGCAAAAACTACCGAAGCCGTATAGGGAGTTAGTTTCCCTTCCATGGGGTTTACAAAGTCGGTTGCCATTGAGGCTGCTACAAACCGGTAAAACAACCCCATCAGAAAACCAGCCAGCAAGGCAACCACAATTCCTTTGGCCGATGATACAGGCGAGGTGGTGGGTAATTTGCGGTAAGCTTTTGAATCGAGCACAATAGCAATAACCACAAACAAAACTCCGGAAAAAAGAATAACCGGATTTCCCACCGGGGTGGCCGCATAGTTAATAATAACACCCATCACGAGCGCCAGGCCAATTCCAATGGGGAAAGCCACCGCCATTCCGGCAATGGCAATAGCAGCTACCAAAAGAATGTTTGCCGCATTAAAAATCACACCTCCCAGAAAAGCGGAAAAAAGCGATTTTCCGTCGGCCTG
>CAYRBS010000454.1:0-1881 GCA_964422335.1 uncultured Mariniphaga sp.
CTTTGCCAGGTATGGGCAAATTAATTAACTTTCAGGCGAACCGTTTACCTGATAATCAGGCTTCAAAGTTTTTCGTTTTTTGTAGCGGAATACCCGTTTAATTGATTCTGCCCGTTAAAAACAAAACCAAATAATTCAATGGAGGATAAACTTACCGGAAAAAATATTTACAAAAGCCTCGCTGAGCTTTTCAAAAAAAAGGAAGCATTTATTCTGGCTACCGTAACCGGAACATATGGTTCAACCCCCCAAAAGCCGGGCAGCTCTGCAATAATAGGCAGGGATGGCCTGATTTCCGGCACCGTGGGTGGAGGAGCTGTGGAGTTTTCCATTGTGACGCAGGCCCGGGAAGCCCTGCGAAACAAAAAATCTTCCTATTACCAGTTTGACCTGTCGAACGATATTTCAGAACAGAAAGGCCCCATTTGCGGAGGAGGAATGAACATTTTGCTGGATGCATCCCCCGAAAAACATCATTCCGTATTTCAAGCCCTTTCGGAATCGCAACTCAACCGGACGCCGGGAGTTTTAATTACACTGGCTCAGGCAGATGTTTCAGGCAGGTACCGGGTGGAACGCATCTGGGCTACCAAAGAGAATTTTTCCAGCCATTCATCAGCGCTGAAGCATGAAATTGCCCGGACGGTAAACGAAATGCTGAATCAACCTTCCCGGGGTGATTTCAGGGAAATCAAATTTCCAGCCTCTTTTCAGGGAGAAAAGTATGTTGCTTTTCTGGAAACGATTACTCCCCCACCCCGGCTGGTAATTACCGGGGCCGGACATGTGGGGAAAGCCTTGTCACACATGGGAAAACTGCTCGATTTTGAGGTAACCGTCTGGGACGACCGGCCGGAATTTGCCAGTCAGGCCAACCTGCCCGATGCCCACCATGTGCTGAACGGGCATTTAAAAACACTGGAAAACCTGAATCCCGACAAAGACACTTACATTGTGATTGTAACCCGCGGCCACCAGAACGATTCGGAAGTACTGAAAACATTTATCGGTTCGCCGGCAGGCTACATTGGGATGATGGGCAGTAAAAGAAAAATAGTCCAGGTAAAAGAACAATTCCTCGAAGAAGGCTGGGCTACCAACGAACAGTGGAATAAAGTTTTTACGCCCATCGGAATCGATATTCACTCAAAAACGGTTCAGGAAATTGCCGTAAGTATTGCAGCACAACTTGTTCTTGTCAGAAACCAGCTAAATCAGAACCATGGATAACATCTGGGCAATCATACTGGCAGCCGGGGCATCTACGCGCATGAAAAAACAAAAAATGCTCCTCCCTTTCAACGGGAAAACCATCATTGAAACGGTGGTTGAAAATGCCTTCAAATCAGTAAATTCAAATATCGTGGTGGTACTCGGTTCGCGCCACGAAGAAATTTCCAGGCAGATTGGCAACCCTTCCATCCGGACCACCCTCAATAAAAATTTCGGGGAGGGGATGCTTTCGTCGGTGATTTGCGGATTCAGGGCCTTGCCGGAAGAAGCAACTGCCGCCCTGCTCTTTCTCGGCGATCAGCCGCACATTCCTCCGGCAGTAACCCGGCAGGTGACCGATGCCTGGCATCAGCAAAACAAAGGGATTGTAATTCCCGTATTTAACGAAAAACGCGGTCATCCGGTGCTGATAGAAACCCGGTATAAAAAAGAAATTGAAAAACTTGACCCGCAGCAGGGTTTACGAACCCTGTCGCAAAAATTTAAAAATGACGTGTGCGAAGTAGTGTGCGATTTCCCTGAAATCCTTCGCGATATCGACACTCCGGAAGATTACCATTTTGAAATCAACAAAAAAAATAAATCATGAAACGAGCATGGCAAAATTTTGCCACACAGAAGAATCATTATAGAGCGAGTTACATCGAA
>CAYRBS010000455.1:0-1880 GCA_964422335.1 uncultured Mariniphaga sp.
ATTGTGTCATATTTTCGGATTGAACTCCTATTATCCGGGTGGCACAGTCATTGATGTTTATGGTGCAGAATTTAGAGTTAATACTGAACAGAAAAATTTAAAAATAACGAAACATATAAAAAAATGGGAAAAATAATTGGAATCGACTTAGGGACAACCAACTCATGTGTGTCAGTAATGGAGGGTAACGAGCCTGTTGTAATACCCAACAGCGAAGGGAAGCGTACTACTCCTTCAATTGTTGCTTTTGTTGAAAACGGTGAACGCAAAATTGGCGATCCGGCTAAACGGCAGGCGATTACCAATCCATCGAAGACGGTATCCTCAATCAAACGTTTCATGGGTGAGACGTATGACAGTTTAAGCAAGGAAATTGAACGTGTACCGTATAAGGTACTAAAGGGAGATAATAATACGCCGCGAGTACAGATAGACGATCGCAAATACTCCCCGCAGGAAATATCGGCCATGATTTTGCAGAAAATGAAAAAAACCGCCGAAGATTACCTCGGGCAGGAAGTAAGCGAAGCCGTAATTACTGTACCCGCATATTTTAATGATTCACAGCGTCAGGCAACCAAAGAAGCCGGCGAAATTTCGGGGTTGAAAGTCCGCCGTATTATCAACGAACCTACCGCTGCGTCGTTGGCGTACGGGTTAGATAAAATGGATAAAGACATGAAAATTGCCGTGTTCGACCTCGGTGGCGGTACCTTCGATATCTCCATCCTGGAACTGGGCGACGGCGTTTTCGAAGTAAAATCGACCGACGGTGACACCCACCTCGGTGGCGACGACTTTGACCAGGTAATTATCGACTGGCTGGCAGAGGAGTTTAAAAAAGATGAAGGAGTGGACCTGAAGCGCGACCCGATGGCTTTGCAACGCCTGAAGGAAGCAGCAGAAAAAGCTAAAATTGAGCTTTCAAGTTCCACCCAAACCGAAATTAACCTGCCGTATATTATGCCGGTTGACGGTATTCCAAAACACCTGGTAAAAACACTTACCCGCTCCAAATTCGAACAGCTGTCGGACTCACTTGCCAACGCAACCATTGAACCATGTCGTAAGGCACTGAAAAGTGCAGGTATTTCTACAAGTGAAATCGACGAAGTTATTTTGGTTGGAGGTTCAACCAGGATTCCGGCAATTCAGGAAAAAGTGAAAAAATTCTTCGGGAAAAATCCTTCCAAAGGAGTAAACCCGGATGAAGTAGTAGCTGTAGGAGCTGCCATCCAGGGCGGTGTACTCACCGGCGAAGTGAAGGATGTGTTGCTGCTCGATGTTACCCCGCTGTCGTTGGGTATTGAAACAATGGGCGGTGTAATGACCAAACTGATTGAGGCCAACACCACTATCCCAACCAAAAAATCGGAAACTTTCACCACGGCTGCCGACAACCAGCCATCGGTTGAAATTCATGTCCTGCAGGGTGAACGGCCCATCGCATCGGGAAATAAAACCATCGGAAGGTTCCACCTCGACGGAATTCCACCCGCCCCGCGCGGAGTGCCACAAATTGAAGTATCCTTCGATATTGATGCCAACGGTATTTTGCATGTCCACGCAAAAGATAAAGCTACCGGCAAATCGCAGTCCATCCGTATCGAAGCCTCTTCCGGTTTATCGGAAGACGAAATCAAACGGATGAAAGAAGAAGCCGATGCCAACGCCGAAGCCGACAAACAGGCCAAAGAGAAAGTGGATAAGCTGAACCAGGCCGACAGTTTAATCTTCCAGACAGAAAAACAACTGAAAGATTATGGCGACAAAATTCCGGCTGACAAAAAACAACCAATTGAAGAGGCCCTGACCAAGCTGAAAGAAGCACATAAAAATCAGGACCTGGCAGCTATCGATACAGCCATGAATGAATTAAA
>CAYRBS010000456.1:0-1871 GCA_964422335.1 uncultured Mariniphaga sp.
ACCAATGAAGAAAACCAGTCTTTTTACCTCTTTTGTTTGCACGGCAGTTGTTGCCTTAACTTTACCTGTTTTTGCCGGAAAACCCGTTCATTCCGATGTTCCTTTTTTACAGGATTTCAGTATTAAGTATTATTTCAATCAGCCGGAGGTTTCGCTCCGGAAAGTGGCTGCCGACCGCAACGGGAAAATCCAGGTGTTGTCGTCAGACGGGTTGCTTCACCCGCACGACGGGGAATTCCTTTATCCCGGGACACTTGAACCCGACGGCACTTACCGCCCCATGGCCGATAAAAATATTGCCGATTTCGGTGTGTATAAAAAACAACTGGTTTACCTCGACGACGAGGCAGTTTTGAGCAACGCCTGGGCCGGGGAACTGTATTCAACACATCAAATGCCCAAAGCAAAGTTGTTTGCCGGCGGGAAAGATTTCGCCTTCCTGGTTTCCGATGGAAAAGAACTGAAATATGTGAAAGATTCGGAACAACTTTGGAAAGGAACACTCCCGGAGCAGGTTACCGATATAAAATATGTTCCGGCTACAGAATCATTCTGGATGCTGACCCCCGAATCACTTCATACTTTCTCCCCCGAAACGAATGAACTAAAAACCGTGTTCGAAGGCAGCGGGTTTACAAGCTTCGATGTAGTGGCTTTTGGTACGAAAACCATCGTTGGTACATCAAACGGCTACCTCGAAATTAATAACCTCGCACAAAAACAGGCGGGTGGACTTCAACAAAAACTGCCCGTTTCTGAAATTACGGTGGTAAAAGAAGTGAACGGGAACGTTTGGTTCGGATCCCCGGAGGGTGCTTTTATGTTGCGTAACGACGGGGAATTTAATTATTATAACGGGGAGCGTTGGCTCCCCGGCAACCAGGTGATCGACATTGCCGAAGGGCCGGAAAATTCAGTTCTGGTTTTAACCGGTAAAGGGCTGGGGCAAATCTGTTTTAAAGAAATTACTTTGTCGGAAAAGGCCGGGTATTTTGAAGACCAGGTGCGCCGTCGCCACATTCGTCATGGGTTTAATGCTACCCTGGACGGCATGGAGAACGGCAATTTGTCAACCGGCTATTTGGAGGATTCAGATAACGACGGGCTCTGGACATCCATGTATCTGGGAAGCCAGGTTTTCAGGTATGCTGTAACCCAATCGGAAGAGGCGCTGCAAAACTGCATCGAATCGCTGGATGCCATGGAACGCCTTTACACCATCAATCCGGTGCCGGGATTTCCATCGCGTTCGTTCAACCGCAGCGGCTATATTGAAATCCTTTCTAACCCCGAGCGCTGGCAGCATTCAGCAGACCCCGAATGGGACTGGAAAGCCACCACCAGCAGCGACGAGGCAATCGGCCATGTGTTTGTGTTTGGCGCCATTGCCGAGCTGATGGATGTGGAACCGGTCCGGAACAAAGCGGTCAGGTTGCTCGACGAACTGATGCAGCACATTGTGGACAACGATTTTTACCTCATCGATTACGACGGAAAACCCACCACCTGGGGAAGGTGGAATCCTGAATACGTAAATGGGTTCCCAACTTCAGTGGGCGATCGCAAGCTCAATAGTTCCAACATTGTGGCCATGCTGCAAACGGCTTACCATTTCACGAAAAAAGAAATTTACAAAGAGAAGGCTTTTGAACTGATGCAGGAACACGGGTACCTCGAAAACCTCATGCGCCCCATGGAAGAAATTGGCAAAGCCCCTGAAGGTTCTGACGATTGGGCCGCCATGTTGTCGGAACGGTGGAACCACTCCGACGATGAAATGTATTTCCTGGGCTACTGGGGCCTGTACCGCTATGCTTTTAACGACACCCTGAAAACCATGTTTAAAGAGAGTATTATCGATCATTGGGAGC
>CAYRBS010000457.1:0-1862 GCA_964422335.1 uncultured Mariniphaga sp.
GCCTACAAACAAAAACAACACGATATTTACGGCATCCTCATGGATGTTATCTACCAGCAGTTCAGCCTTTTTGAAGTATCGCTCCAAAACAGCGAGGAGCTTTGGACCATCACACGCAGCATCGTACGGATAGTTCAAAGAAACTGGCGGAAACCCGACCGCGGCATTTGGGAGATACGTACAGAACACCGCCATTTTGTGTTTTCAAAACTGCTGTGCTGGGTGGCAGTCGATCGGGCTATTAAAGTAGCTAAATTAATCAACCGGCATGAGTATGAAAATGAATGGGAACAACTCAGAAAAAACATTAAAAATGAAATCCTGCAAAAAGGGTGGAATAAAAAACTGCAATCGTTCACCCAAACGTATGGTTCGGATGACCTCGATGCCTCCACCCTGCTGATGGAAGCTTATGGGTTTATCGATGCTACCGATTTCCGCTATATCAGCACAGTAAAAGCGACAAAACAAGAGCTCAGCCGGGACGGACTGATGTACCGTTACAAAAACCGCGACGATTTCGGGTTGCCTTCTTCGTCCTTTACTATTTGCACCTTTTGGTTGATACAGGCCCTGTTTAAAATTGGTGAGAAAACCGAGGCCCGGGAGCTTTTCGATCAATTGCTATCGTACAGCAATCATCTCGGTATTTTCAGCGAAGACATTGATTTTGAATCAAAAAGATTACTGGGAAACTTCCCGCAGGCCTATTCGCACCTGGCATTAATTGAAACAGCGATGCTTTTTGCGAAAGATATTGAACTCCAGGCCGATTTATAAATAGCACATATCGTTCTTTTTGATTATTTTTGCACCGGCAGGCTGCTTTATCGTTCTCCGCCAGCCGGCGGAGGAAGGAAAGTCCGGGCAACACAGGGCACCGTGCTTCCTAACAGGAAGTTCTCCGAAAGGGGAAAGTAGCGTAACAGAAAATAACCATCCGCCACATGGCGGGAACGGGTGAAAAGGTGGGGTAAAAGCCCACCGGTGGCCGTGGCAACACGGTCAGCCGTACGCCTCACGGGTTGCAAAGCCAAATATATCCTGATTGTAGCCGCTGTTGCGGTACAGCGAAACGGCCCGTTTCGTTTCCGGATGCACACCGGATGTCAGGAGGGGTAGGCTGCAGCGATCCCGGCAGTGATGTCGGGGCAAGATAAATGATAAAGGTTCTCTGCCAGCTGGCGGAGGATACAGAACCCGGCTTACAAGCCTGCCAATTTTTATTTATAGTAGTTTTTATACCACTTTACAAACTCGTTAATTCCCTTTTCCAGGGGGGTGTCGGGTGAGTAGCCGAAGTCTTTCTGAAGACCGCTTACATCGGCATAGGTTTTATACACATCGCCGGGCTGCATCGGGTGAAATTCTTTTACCGCCTTTTTTTGCAACGCTCTTTCAATGGTTTCAATAAAATCCAGCAGTTTAACCGGCGATGAATTTCCTATATTATATACCTTATAAGGAGTTTCTTTATTCTCCCCTTTTGGGGGAGTTAGAGGGGGCTTATTCAATACTTTTACAACCCCTTCCACAATATCGTCGATATAGGTGAAATCCCGATACAAATCGCCCTGATTGAAAACCTTTATCGGTTTCTCTTTCAAAATGGCGTTGGTAAACAGAAAGTAGGCCATATCGGGTCGGCCCCAGGGTCCGTAAACAGTGAAAAATCGCAGGCCGGTGGCTGGAATACCATACAGGTGACTATATGTGTATGCCATCAGTTCGTTGCTTTTTTTTGTGGCTGCATACAGGCTAACCGGATTATCCACCGGATCGGAAGTGGACAGCGGCATTTTTTTGCTGTTGCCGTAAACGCTCGAAGAACTGGCGTAAACCAGGTGTTTAATTTTGTGGTG
>CAYRBS010000458.1:0-1852 GCA_964422335.1 uncultured Mariniphaga sp.
CTAACTATGCCCGTGGTATTTAAACGATACTTTCAGTTTTACCCGGTAAAATTCAATTTTCCCTTCATTCAGGTGCATGTCCATTTGGCAAACTTCGGCAATTCGCAAGTCCTTTAACGTTTCCGACACACGGGCGATAGCATTTTGGGAAGCTTTTTCCCACGATTCGGTACTGCTTCCAACTACTTCGATAATCTTATAAACACTTTCTGGCATAATTTTTAAAGTTTAAAAGTTTATATTATAATTTTTGTATTGATTTCTTCTACGATACTTTCAAGCTTTTGTTTTCTATATGAATACCTGAAAGCCCCGGTTATGAATATATTTTCCATGAATTTTGAATAGCTTTGGCATTCAAATGTTTTAAAGGAATTATGACTTTTGAGAAACTGATACAACAACGTCAAAGTGTCCGGAAATACCAGGACAAGCCGGTGGAGCGTAAAAAACTGGAAAAACTCATTGAAGCGGTGCACCTGGCGCCATCGGCCTGCAATTCGCAACCTTGGAAGTTGATAATAGTGGATGAACCTGAACTAAAAAACAGGGTTGCCCGGGCTACCTTTAACGAGGTAATTTCGTTCAACCGGTTTGCCGTTCAAGCACCTGTAATGGCTGTTTTGGTAATTGAAAAAGCCAGGTTGATTGCCCGTGCCGGGGGGAGCATCAAAAATAAGGAATACCCGCAATACGACATTGGCATTGCTGCCGACCATTTTTGTTTACAGGCCACCGAACTGGGCCTGGGAACCTGCATGATTGGCTGGTTTAACGAGCAAAAAATTAAAACGCTGCTGAACATTCCAAAAAAGAGGCGGATTGGCCTGCTTATTTCGCTGGGATACCCGCCCGAAGATTATAAACTGCGCAAAAAAATCCGTAAACCCCTGGAAGAAATTTACGGATTCAATTCATATTAAAATGCTTTTAGGGCAGAAACTGTTTGATGTAATTTCTACTGGTTAAAATCGCTGCCTCAATATCTTTTGGCGAATCTTCGTAGGCTTTGTCTTCCACCTCGATACACACAGGGCCCCGGTATTTTACGGCAGTAAGTGCCGAGAAAAACCCGCTCCAGTCAACATCTCCCAGTCCCGGAATTTTGGGTGAATGATAGTCCAGCGGATAAGCCATAATTCCTGCTCTGTTCAGTTTATCACGATCCATTTTTACATCTTTCAGGTGTATATGGAACAGTTTATCTTTAAAATCATAAATGGGTTTTACCTCATCCATTTGCATCCATACCAGGTGCGAGGGGTCGTAGTTCAGGCCAAACGCGGGGCTTGGAATAATTTCGAACATCTTTTCCCAGATAACCGGAGTGGTTGCCAGGTTTTTTCCTCCGGGCCATTCATCGCGTGTAAACAGCATCGGGCAGTTCTCAATGCCAATCTTCACATTGTTCTCTTCGGCCACTTTTACGATTCCCGGCCACACATCGGCAAATTTTTTCAGATTATCCTCCACGCTCTTTGCCGGGTCGCGCCCCACAAAAGTGTTGACCACTCCAACACCCAGTTTGGCAGCAGTGCGAATCACCTTTTTAATGTGTCCGATGGCAACTTCAGCTTGTTTTTCATCGGGATCCATCGGATTTGGATAGTAGCCAAGCCCCGAAATGTAAACATTATTCATTGCCAGTATGGTTTTAATCTGAGAAACCTCCACATCCCCCGTTTTATCCACATTAATGTGGGTTACTCCGGCATACCTTCGCTCGGCTTTTCCTACCGGCCAACACATAATTTCCACACATTTAAACTGGTTCTCCGAGGCAAATTCGATTACCTCATCTAAACTTTTTTCGGCCAAAATGGCGCTGACAAATCCTAAATCTAACATAATT
>CAYRBS010000459.1:0-1838 GCA_964422335.1 uncultured Mariniphaga sp.
AGGAGGAAGTTAAATCCAAATCACTTGAAAGCGATGAAGAAATTTTCTTTATCGTGGAAGACATGCCCGAATACCCTGGCGGGGAAATGGAGCTCCGTAAATTTATTGCCAATAATATTGTTTACCCTGAAAGCGCCCAGAAAAGCGGAACACAGGGAAAGGTGTATGTAACCTTTGTGGTGGATAAAAATGGGAATGTGGCCAACGCCAGCATTGCCCGAGGGGTCGATCCTGCACTCGATAAGGAAGCATTGCGGGTGGTAAACAGCCTGCCCAAATGGGAACCCGGAAAACAGCGGGGAGAGACTGTGAACGTGAGCTACACCGTTCCCATAAATTTTGCACTTCAATAAAAAAAGCTGATTTGTCATTCCCGGGAGGGGAAGGTGCCTGTTGCTGAGACAGATTCCCATTTTCGTGGGAATGGCAACATTTTTTAGAAGACAGTAATGATATTACTATGAACAAACTTCTATTATTTCTGCTTCTAACTCCCACGATTGTTTTTTCACAGGAAGAAATTAATTTGCTGATTCTGAGTCGAAACTACAATGAAGCGCTTCAACTAATTGAAAAGCAAATTCATGAAAATCCGGATGCCAGCCTGTCTATGAAAAAGGGGATTGTCTTAACCCAAATGCAAAACTATCAGGAAGCGGTAAATGCTTTTTCATCGGCGTTGGAATTGCAGCCCAACAATCCAGTGATTTTGATTGAGTTGGCAGACGCACTTTCCACTTTGGGCAACCACCACGATGCGACTTCATTTTACCAAAAGGCGGTAAGTTTAAAACCGGGGAACCTCTCACTTGCAGGGAAACTGGGCCGAAACTACATTCAACGAAACGAATTCAGGAAGGCATATACAGTTTTTTCAGAAATATACCAGGCCGATTCTTCCAATGTTTTCTGGAATAAACAGTTTGCTTTTTCCACCTATCAAACCGGCAAAAAGGTGCAAGCGATTGATTTGTACGAAAAAGTACTGGAGCTGAATCCACGCGATTACACTTCGTATTTCAATCTTATAAAACTGTATCAGCAAACTGAACAGCTTGCTAAAGCATTGCAAACTATGGAAAAAGGGCTAGAATATTTTCCCGGTGACGAGGGTTTTTATTTGCAGCAGGCCAAACAGTTTTTTGCCGGCAAACAATACAAGGATGCACAGCAGGCTTTCGATAATTATTTTACTGCCGGAGGCGATTCGATTTACCATGTCCTGATGAATTATGGAATTACACTTTATTTTACAGGAAATGAAACCAAATCCATTTCCATTCTCGAACATTGTGCCGGCCAGGTGGCTAATGACCCATATGTTTTGTTTTACCTGAGTCTGTGTCACAAAAAGTTGGTTCATTACGAAATTGCAGAGGATTATATGAATGCAGCCATCGAATCGGCCACACCGGCATATTTGCCAGATATGTACCATCACCTGGGGCAGATTTTGGGGCAGCAACGAAAATTTGAAAAGTCCATTGCGGCATTGAAAGAAGCAAATAATTTAGACCCAACTGCTCATGAAATACTTTTCGAAATTGCCACTACGTACGAAGAATTCAACTCGAATAAAACACTGGCTTTGAATTATTATCATATCTATTTAAAAGAGGCGGGTGAATCGGCAAAAAATGTGAATTATGCCCTCGACCGAATTGAACGCATCAAAGAGGATTTGTTTATGGAATAATAAACCTCTGTTGTTTATGTTGCAAAAAAAAACGGGAAAAGAAACATCCTTTCCCGTTTTTATATTTAATAGCAGTTGGTTAAACATTGTAAGTTGACGAAGCAGTATCGCCGCCACGGCCGGTCCAGTTGGTGTGGAAGAA
>CAYRBS010000460.1:0-1819 GCA_964422335.1 uncultured Mariniphaga sp.
CAATGAAAGAATGACTTACGAATTACCAAAATCACAAAAGAAAATTGCCCGCCAGATAATTGAAAAAGGTCTGCAGCGGGAATATCAAAACGGCATCGAAAAAGCAGATGCAGTTATTGAAAAATGGAAATCGGGAAAATTAGACAATCAAAAAGCTTACCTTTCCATTTACAGAAAACTGATTGCCCACGACAAGCACATTGGTCGCAGGTACAATAACATGTCAGGGTCCCAATACCTGATGATTATTTCCGGGCAGGTGGCCGATGGGGTTATTTCATTTGAGGAATTGAGCGAACTGGACGACCAGGCCCGGCAGGTTATTCAAAACTGGCTGGAAGTAATTGAAGGAGATTAATGAAAAAATTTATCTTTGGGAAGTGAAACCAAATTCAATTCGAAGTACCATGAATCAACAGAACCTGAAAAAACTCATCATCACCCTTTTCCGCGTGGCCATTGGCTGGCATTTTTTGTATGAAGGACTGGTAAAACTTTGGGCCGCAAATTGGTCGGCTGCGGGCTACCTTGCCAATGCCACCGGTCCGTTTGCCGGATTTTACCACTGGATGGCCTCGTCCGAAAGTTTGATGAATATTATCGACCCGGTAAATGTAGCGGCGCTGTTATTAATTGGCCTGGCCCTGTTTTTGGGCATAGCCATTCGCATCGCTTCCCTTTCAGGAATATTCCTTTTGGCACTCTATTATTTTGCGTACCCCCCTTTTGGCGGCTCCTTTTTGGCGCCGGTGGAAGGAAGCTATTTTATCGTAAATAAAAATTTTATTGAAGCAGCGGCATTGCTGTTGCTTCTCCTGATAAATGAGAAGGGGTACGGAATTTATGCACTGCCCTGGTTTCTTCCGAAAAAGAAAATTGCTGAGCCACCGGTAACGGATACGCAGGAAGCGCTTCACTCGCGGCGCGAGGCACTGAAAAACCTGGCCACCCTTCCTGCGCTTGGGATTATTGGCTGGGGCGCTTTCAGTGAAAGCCGGGAGTACGGAGTCGATACTTTATCGGGGGCTACTATTCAGGTTGGCGGCGCCGACATCAGCGAACTGAAAGGCGAACTTCCCAAAGGAAAAATCGGCGAACATACCATCAGCCGCCTGGTACTTGGCGGCAACCTCATTGGCGGCTGGGCACACTCCCGCGACCTTATTTATGTTCCCTCGCTTTTTCGTGCCTACAATACCGAGAAAAAGATTTTTGAAACCCTTATGCTGGCCGAAAAAGCCGGAATCGACACCATCAACATCGGTTTTCCTACCATCGAAACCATGGTGAAATACCGGAAAATGACCGGCAGCAACATCAAGGTAATCGTGCAGGTTCACCCCGATATGGACAACAACGATTATTACGTGAATATCGACAAAGCCATCGATTCAGGAATGGATATCATCCAGATTCAGGGCAACTGGTGCGACTGGCTGGTACGCGACAATAAAATGGACGTAATTGAAAAAATGATGGACAGGATTCGCTCGCAAGGTTACACAGCCGGACTGGCCTCGCACACAGTGGATGCGCTGATTGCCTGCGAAGAACAAGGTATCATTCCCGATTATTACATGAAAACCATGCACCACGACCGCTACTGGTCGGCCCACCCTATGGAAAAACGCTATGCTTTTGAAGTTGATGGGAAAAAACATCTTGATCACGATCGGTTTCACGATAACCTTTTTTGTTTATTCCCTGAAAAAACCACGGCTTTTGTAGAGCGCGCCAAAGTGCCGGTGATGGGCTTTAAAGTGCTGGCTGCCGGCTCAATTAAACCGGAAGACGGCTTCAACTGGGCCTTCCAAAACGG
>CAYRBS010000461.1:0-1805 GCA_964422335.1 uncultured Mariniphaga sp.
TTCTTCCTGTACCCTTTCATAAATCAGCACGTTGGCATCAACCGACATACCAATGGTAAGCACAATACCTGCAATACCAGGTAAAGTAAGGGTGGCTCCCAGCGAAGCAAGAATACCGATAATAAAGAACATGTTGGCAATTAGCGCCACATTGGCGGTTAACCCTGCATTTCGGCTATAAAAGAAAAACATGTAAACCAACACCAGGATAAAAGCGATGAGAAATGAATAAAACCCACTGTTGATTGCTTCCTGCCCCAACGACGGACCTACAATTTCTTCCTGGATGATGCGGGCCGGCGCCGGCATTTTACCTGATTTCAAGATGTTGGCAAGGTCTTTTGCTTCCTCAATACTTTCCAGGCCGGTAATGCTTGAACGTCCTCCTGAAATTTCATTCTGTACTGTGGGGAACGAACGCACATACCCGTCGAGCACAATGGCAATGGATTTTCCAATATTTTCCTTGGTCATCCGCTCCCAGGTTTTAGCCCCTTCGCTGTTCATACTCATTGATACCTCGGGGTTCGATCCCATCTGGTCGAAATCCTGGCGGGCATCGGTAATTACGTCGCCATCGAGCGGCGCCTGACCATCGCGGGTGTTTACTTTTAGTGCAATCAGCCTAAAAAAGTTCCCTTCTTCGTCAACCGGATTGGCTGTCCAGCGGAACTTCATATCCCTTGGGAAAATACTTCTTATCTGTTCCCGGGCCAATAAATCATTCACTTTTGCCGTATCCCTGGAATGAGCAACTCCAATAGCCGGTCCGGGGAATAACTGCCCGGACTGGTCGGTGCTGGGGTTTAAAACTGCAAAAAGCGGATATTCCTGGTTAAAGTCTTCCATATTATCCAGGTCAGTATCGGTGGTATCATCTTCAGCCGCGGCATCCAGTTCCGAGAGCAACGAACTTTCTTCTTCGGTTGTATCGGCCTCTGCTATTGCATCTTCGTCACCTTCAGCTTCCGGTGCGTCGGTGGTATCCTGATCGGATATTTCACCACTTTCTGCTGCCCGTAAATCGCGAAGCCTTTCATTGGCTTCTAACAGGTATTCATAAACTTCCTGGTTTTCATACGTTTCCCAAAATTCGAGCATCGCGGTTCCCTGCAAAAGGGTACGTACCCTGCTTTGGTCTTTTACACCCGGCAGTTCCACCAAAATTCGTCCTTTGGTTTGCAGTTGCTGAATGTTGGGTTGCGCCACCCCAAAACGGTCGATACGGGTGCGGATAATGTTAAATGCATTGTCGATGGCGTCGCTGGTTTCTTCGTCTAAAACCTCCAGCACCTCATCGTTGGTAGAGTTAATGTTAATTTTATCGCGCAATTCGAGTGTCAGAAAAATAGAAGCCAACCGGGCATTGGGGTCTATCTCCTCGAAAGCCTCCCCAAACAGGGTGATAAAATCTTCCTGACTTCCCCGCTGAAGCTCTTTTGCCCTTGACAGTGCGGCATTGAAAGTGGAATCGTCGTTGTTATTTGAAAGCGACCGTACAAGGTCATCAACGGAAACCTCCAGCGTCACGTTCATACCGCCTTTGAGGTCGAGGCCAAGATTCAGCTCCAGCCCTTTTACCTCTTTGTAGGTAAATTTTTTCAGGCCTAAAAAATTATACACCGTTTCACTTCCAATGGAGTCAAGATAGTTGAACTCCTTGTCAGGATCGCCCTGGGCATATTCCGCGGCATCTTTTTCCACCTGCCTGGCTTTAAAAGTAAAGGAAAGCTGGTATAAACATACCGCAGCCAGCAAGATGGCAAATGTTAAAATAGCACCTTTGTTTTGCATGTGATTTTAAT
>CAYRBS010000462.1:0-1789 GCA_964422335.1 uncultured Mariniphaga sp.
TTTCTTCTTTCGAAGTAGTCAGTTCTTCATTGGTTGATTGCAGCTCTTCATTGGTTGATTGCAGTTCTTCATTGGTCGTTTTCAATTCTTCCTGCGAAGTTTGCATCTCTTCCGTTAAGTTTTGCATCTTTTCACGCGAATGCTGCAACTCTTGTTCAAGTTCTGCTTCCCTGGCACTGATTTCCGTTTTTTTCCCTTTTCTTGCCGGTAGTTTTGTGTCAGCAGGTTGCGGAACATCCGCAAAAATTATCATCAGCTTGCCATATAAAGGTTCCGGCTTATGAATCCACTGAATTTTTACATTGAAAGTGATTGTGTCGCCATCTGTGCCTGCTTTAACATGGTGCAATTCCACTGCTTCTTTATTCGTTACGGCTTTGCGAAATGCGATGGCAAAATCGTTTTGATAACCCGGTCGAAGCATGGCAAAAATATTCAGGTTTGCTTTGCCCACCGCCGGCTCCAGGTATTTTCCCGTCCGTCCGCTAATATAAAGGATATCGCCATTTTCGTTTACCAACACCCCGGCCGGCGAAAATTGGCTTAGCAACAGTTGATCGGCCAGTGATTGAATGTTCATAATTGGTTTATCAGGTGATTTTGTTTCCATTTGGTCTATTTTGGGTCGGGAAAAAGAAGATGGAAAATCGATTAGTTGCGGGTTAACGTCGGCATCAGAACGTTTGAAAATTTTCAGGGTTGAATCCACCGGGGAGAAAAGATGGCTTTGCACCCCAAGTGTTTCAGATGTCCCAAGCATCAGAATCCCT
Organism: uncultured Mariniphaga sp.; assembly: GCA_964422335.1. GTDB lineage: Bacteria > Bacteroidota > Bacteroidia > Bacteroidales > Prolixibacteraceae > CAYRBS01. The sequence continues at coordinate 771 of CAYRBS010000462.1, forward strand.
CTCGGATTAAGGCTGTAGTAAAACAACCCGAGCAATTTCTGCTGCAATTCGGGGTCCAAATAAATAAGCAGGTTCCGGCACGAAAGTATATCGATATTGGTAAAAGGCGGATGCAAAATAATGTTGTGTTGCGCAAACACAACCATTTCCCTGATTTCTGTATTGATACGGTATCCGTCGTCTGTTTTGGTAAAAAAACGGCTCAGCCTTTTGGGCGACACATCGGAGGCAATATTATGCGCAAACAATCCCTTACGGGCTGTATCTATCGCATCGCTATCAATATCGGAAGCAAAAATTTGTAATGAAATTCCTGCTCCCGGGTTGATTTTTTCCAGTACTTCCTTAAATACGATGGCCAGTGAATAGGCTTCCTCTCCGGTAGAGCAACCAGGAATCCAGGCTCTCAGTTGTGAGTCGGATTTCATTTTTTTTATCAGTGCGGGCAATCTTTTTTCTTTCAGTTTTTCCCATACCGGTGCATCGCGAAAAAAATTGGTCACCCCAATCATCAGTTCTTTAAACAGGATATGCACTTCCTCGGGATTTTCCTGCAAAAAGTGGACATACGAAAATATTCCATCAATTTTATGAATGCCCATTCGTCTTTCGATGCGCCGATAGACCGTATTCTTTTTATACAGTGAAAAATCATTGCCTGTATGTGTTCGCAGTAAAATAATTATTTTTTCGAGGGCGCTTTTATCTTTTACTTTGGTATTCGGGTCTGATTTAACTAAAGGTACATGGTTAAGGAAATGAATAAGTTCCAAAGGCAATTTTTCCGGCGGGGCCACTATATCAACCAGTCCCGAGTTGATGGCATTTCGTGGCATACTGTCAAACTGTGCCGTTTCAGGTTCCTGCACCAGTACAATTCCGTTTTTTTCTTTTATTGCCCGAATTCCGCTGCTTCCATCCGAGCCCATGCCTGAGAGAATAATTCCAATTGCATACTCCTTCTGATCATCGGCAAGCGAGCGCAGAAAAAAATCGACCGGAAGACGAAGTCCCCGGGA
>CAYRBS010000463.1:0-1784 GCA_964422335.1 uncultured Mariniphaga sp.
TTTCCGTAATCACAGGGACCGAAATTTTTATCCCTGAAACCATGCAGCAGGGTGGGAACGGTGCTATTGCCGGCGGGGCCAATTTATTTCCCCGTCTTTTTGTCGAATTTTACGAAGCCTCGGTAAATCGTGATTACCCGCGCACCGAATTTCTTCGGCAAATTGTGATGAAAATGAACAATTCCATTTATAATGTTGGTAAATTTACCTCCCGTATTACGATTGGTATCAAATGCGCGCTTTCGGCAATGGATATTTGTAACGATTATGTGGCACATCCGCTGCGGCGTTTCGAAGATGCGGATCGTATGACCATCATTAAATACGTGGAAGAGATGAAAGAATTGATTGATAAAGAGAAGTTTACATGAACCTGATTAGCTCAATAATATGCAGTTACCAACATTGGATCTTGTTGTTTTTATAATCATAACTTTTGGGAATGTCCTGTTTGGGGCCAGTTTCTTTTTCAAAAATAAAACTTCCGGACAATTTACTTCGGGTGGGGGCAACCTTCCCGCCTGGGTGGTGGGCATGTCCATTTTTGCAACGTTTGTCAGCAGTATCAGTTTTCTTGCACTACCGGGAAATGCGTATTCCACCAACTGGAATGCCCTGGTTTTTAGTTTTTCCATCCCCATTGCCGCCATTCTGGCCGTGAAGTTTTTTGTGCCGCTTTACCGCGGAATCGGTAATATTTCGGCCTATAATTACCTCGAAACAAGGTTTGGTCCGTGGGCCCGTATTTACGCTTCAACGTGCTACCTGCTCACCCAGCTAATGCGTACCGGCGCCATTTTGCTGCTGTTGGCCCTGCCAATCAGTGCATTGTTTGGCTGGAATATAAAAACCATTATTATTGTTACGGGAATTGCCGTTACATTTTATTCGATGATGGGAGGTATTCGCGCAGTGGTGTGGACCGACGCTATCCAGGGGCTGGTGCTTATTAGCGGGGCCATTGTTTCGGCCCTCGTGCTTACCTTTTCCATGCCCGAAGGCCCTGGCCAGCTTTTTGAAATTGCGGCAGCCAACAACAAATTCAGCCTGGGCAGCTTTGGGGCAAGTCTTTCGGAATCTACTTTTTGGGTGATACTCATTTACGGACTGTTCATCAACCTGCAAAATTACGGAATCGATCAGAATTTTGTCCAGCGTTACATGGCTACCAATTCCGACAAAAAAGCCAAATCGTCGGCGCTTTTTGGTGCCCTGCTTTACGTGCCGGTTTCAGTTATTTTTTTCTACATTGGAACAGCACTTTTTGCCTATTATACCGCCCGGCCGGAATTACTGCCTGCAGAACTCCACGAACCCGGTACCGGCGATAAAGTATTTCCGCATTTTATTGTGAACGGGCTGCCGTCAGGAATTACCGGCCTGCTTATAGCGGCTATTTTTGCTGCCGGAATGAGTACCGTTTCAACCAGTTTGAACAGTACGGCTACCATTTTCCTTACCGATTATTACCAGCGATACATCAACAAAAGTGCAAGCGAACGGGCATCCATGACCGTGTTGTATATTTCTTCGGTGGTGGTTGGCTTTTTAGGGGTGCTCATCGCCCTTTCGCTGGTGGGGGTGGAGAGCGTGCTGGATGCCTGGTGGTCGCTGGCTTCTATTTTCAGCGGTGGTATGCTGGGACTTTTCCTGCTTGCTTTTCTCACACGAAAAGTTCGCCGGATGGATGCCGCAGTAGGCGTAATTGCCGGTGTGCTGGTAATTGTTTGGATGAGCCTCAGCCCGCTTTATTTTACTACTGAAAACCTGCTTGCTTTCCGAAG
>CAYRBS010000464.1:0-1778 GCA_964422335.1 uncultured Mariniphaga sp.
ATCCATCGTGGTGCTTGGCGGTTATGGTAACGTATTTCATGCCTGATTTTTTGGCCAGGATTACCCACTCTTCCGGGTCAATTTCTTCCCAGTTGAAACGGTCGAGCAGCGTCAGGTATTCTTCCGGGGCAATCCGGTTGCGGTACATTATCCATTCGGCGTAGTTATTGTCGTTACGCAGTTTTTCGCCTTTCCAGAAACCTTCGGCGCCGCTGTAAATTCCCCAGTGGATAAACATTCCGAAACGTGCATCGGTAAACCATTTCGCACGTTCGTTAGTTTGATTTTGGGCATTTGTTAGAAGAGAGACTAACAGGAGTAATGAAATTAATTTTAGGATTTTCATTTCAAGAGGTTATTGCGATTTTTTTTGTACCAGTTTTTATTTACTTCGGAAGCAAATTTATCAACCTCTTCCTGAGGAGTTTTATATTTTGAAGTAATTTCCTTGTATCTGAAGAAATTTGCAAGTTCCTGCAGTTCTTCAATATCCACATAGGGCTGTAGCCGGAAAATCACTTCATTTTTTGTTCTTTCAATTAGCATAGAAATATAATTTTAACTCAAACTTACCAATTTTTAAGATAATACTTAAGTTATCTTGATACTTGTATCTCAAAATTTTGTGCCTGTATTATCACGACAATCGACCTTTAAAATCTTCATAATGAAATTCCCGGACGATTTTCAGCTGGTTATCTTCGGTTTGGATGGCAATAGCCGGATGGTTCACGCCATTGAACATGGTGGTTTTTACCATGGTATAATGGATCATATCTTTGAATATTACCTGGTCGCCGGGTTTCAGTTCGCGGCCAAAATCATACGCTTCCATAAAATCGCCTGCCAGGCAACTTACCCCGCCAAGGCGGTAAAGATGCTTGCTTTTTTCGGTAGGTTCGGATGCGCCAATAATTCCGGGGCGGTAGGGCATTTCCAGCGTGTCGGGCATATGGGCGGTAAACGAAACATCGAGGAGGGCCGTTTTAATGCCGCGGTGTTCCACTACGTCCTGCACGGTTGAAACCAGCACTCCGGTGTCCCAGGCAATGGCGCTGCCGGGTTCCAAAATAACTTTGACGTTGTATTTTTCCTTAAAATCCTTTAAAAGTCGGATTAAATGCGGATGATCGTACCCTTTGCGGGTCATCAGGTGTCCGCCGCCCATGTTCACCCATTTTACACGATGAAGGTGCTTGCCGAATTTAGCTTCCAGGTTTTTCAGTACTTTTTCGAGGCTGTACGAATCCGATTCGCAGAGCACATGAAAATGGATGCCGTCGATTCCTTCGGGCAGTTCATTTGGGAATTCATCGCTTCCAACTCCAAGGCGCGAACCCGCAGCGCTCGGATTATACAAATCGGTTTCCACATCCGAGAATTCCGGATTCACGCGGATGCCGCAGGAAATGGGATGACCTGCCTTTTGGGTTTCCGGGTAAAATTTGTGAAACTGATTGAATGAATTAAAAACCATGTGGCTGGTGTATCCCAGCAGTTCATCGAACTCTTTTTCAAAATAAACCGGGGCATACACGTGGGCGCGGGTTTTCATCTCTTCAAAACAGAGCCGTGCCTCGTTCAGCGAGCTGGCCGTGGCACCTTTCAGGTATTGGCGCACCAGCGGGAAAGTGCTCCACATGGCAAAACCTTTGAAAGCCAGGATGATTTCAACTCCTGCTTCCTTTTGTACCCGATCAATCAGTTCCAGGTTTTGCCGGAGCAGTTTTTCATCGAGCACAAAGGCCGGCGACGGAATTTTTGAGTAATCCAAGTTG
>CAYRBS010000465.1:0-1776 GCA_964422335.1 uncultured Mariniphaga sp.
AACTATCTTAATCTATTCCGCGCATGATTTTTTTCAACCAGGGCGAAATGGCAAACATAAGCAATGCCGCTGATCCTGAAGTTATAAACAGGAACAGGAAAATATTCATATCAGGTAAATAATTCTCCAGGATGCTTCGGAGGGCACCGGCCAGGTAATTGGCCAGCGCGATGGAAGCAAACCACAGGCCCATCATCATGGAAGTAATTTTGGGCGGCGACAATTTACTGATCATGCTCAGGCCGATTGGGCTAAGACAAAGTTCCCCGGTGGTATGGAGCACGTAAACCATTACCAGCCACATGGGGCTAACCCGATTTTCGGGGGAGGCAATCATATCCGCTGAATACATTACCACAAATCCCAGCGAAAGCAGAAATAAACCCAACCCAAACTTCACCGGTGTGGACGGGTTCCGGCTTCCGAGCCTCACCCAAATCATGGAAAATACGGGGGCCAGGGCCACAATTGCAATGGGATTGACTGACTGAAACCAGGACGCTTTCAGTTCAAAATTCCCAATCATGCGGTCAGTAAGGTCGCGGGCAAAAAGGTTGAAAGTACCGCCTGCCTGTTCAAACCCTGCGAAGAAAAATATATTGAAAAATGCGAAAACCAGGATTGCACCTATGCGGCTCCATTCTGTTTTCCCTGTTGTATTTTTAATGATTACATAAGAAATAGCAGCAACAGAAATAAAAATGGCAATCCGGATGATATAGGTAGTGGTTGTTTCGGGCAATGTCCACCACGTTTTCACAAAAAGATAAACAAAAGCCATCATACCTCCTGTCCATGCCAGAATGTCGAGCCAGTCGCGCCCGTTAAGCCTTTCTTTCAACAATTTAAATGAACGTTTGGGGCCAAAACCCAGTGTTCCCAGTTTGCTTTCCTGTGTCCAAAACCAGAATGTGCCGATGAACATACCAACCGCCGCGGAACCAAATCCCCATGACCAGCCGACAGATTCACCGAGATAACCGGCTACAAGCGGCGCCAGAAATGCCCCCAGGTTAATACCCATATAAAAAATGGTAAAAGCTGCATCCTTTCGCGGATCGCTGTCTGAATACAATCGTCCCACGAGCGTAGAAATGTTGGGTTTGAAAAAGCCGTTCCCCAGGATGAGAAGTCCCAACCCGATAAAAAGCCAGTATTCGCGCATTTCCATGGCCACTTCGGGCGATGAAAAGTTTACCATATTGGCCAGCGACTCGGAATAAGCCATAGCTGCCTGCCCCAGCCCCATTACCAAACCACCGATAATAATGGCTTTTCGCTGCCCTATCAAACGGTCGGCCACAATTCCGCCAATAATGGGTGTCAGGTAAACCAGTGCGGTGAAGGTTCCGTAAATTTCAAGCGCATGGTTTTCGGCATAGGCAAATCCACCGTTTACAACGGTTGAAGTAAGGTACAGCACTAAAAGTGCGCGCATACCGTAATAACTGAATCGTTCCCACATTTCTGTGAAGAAAAGCACCCACAGACCTGAAGGATGCCTTTTTGATGGTGTGTCCATTCTTAGAATTTTTAATTATAGTTTAAATGCCTTTTAATTTATTTTTTTTTCGAAAATATTCCGGATTCTTTCCTGTCCCCGTGCTTAAAAATGCACAAAGAATGTAATTACCGGAAAACCAAACTTCCTCTCAACGAAAAGAATAACCCTGATACACAATAAAATAGATTACCACAGAGTGTTAATTTCTGAAAAAAATCACTGACAAAAATACAGTTTGTACTTAAAATCCACATGTTATTTCTCATATTGTG
>CAYRBS010000466.1:0-1776 GCA_964422335.1 uncultured Mariniphaga sp.
CACACGGCGGTACAGTTTCCGCAATCGATGCATTTTTCTTCCTTAAAATGGATGCGTTTGTCGAGTGGTTCGCAAACAACCTGGTGTTCGGTGAGGTATTTCACCCCTTTTTCAATGTTTTCTTTTTTGCCATGCAATTCAAGGAGCAAACTTCCGCGTTTCCCTGGATATACTTCGGCTTTCAGGATATTTATGCGGATGTCGTAATCTTTTACCAGGTGGTAACTTAAGGGTTTGTCCCCGCTATGTGGCGGAAAGTTTAAAACATATCTTTTTTTAATCATCTTCCACCTCCGTTTCTTTTAAACTGTTTAGCGATGTATTTTGGGGAAGGAGTTGTACCGGTTGTGAAATTTCAAACCGTCCGTTTTGGAGCCAGTCCTTTAATTCCCCTGCAATTTTGCGGGCTTTCGAGAGGCTTGAAACCGGGGCGGTACGCACTTTTTTGCCTTTAATTTTTATCCACCCCGATTGTAATTCTTCATAAGTAACCTGTTTCAGTTTTGGCATGCCTTCGGTTCCATAGTCTATTACCGAGGTTTCAATCTGGCTGTTGCTGACAGAAACCCGCCGGGCCATCTCTTCATTGAGTATGGGAATGGGAATGCCGATTCCGATGAACATGCTGGTTCCGTATTGATCGTAATAAACGGCCTGCAGGTACTCGGGCGACATTTCTTTAAGGTTGCCAATAACCGAGATATTGGCTGCATTGGTGACCGGGATGCCCAACTCATTTTTAGGACGGGTGGTATGATACTGCGTGCCGTTCCAAACTACAAACCCCTGCGCCCCACCAAGGAAAATGCGGGTGCCGATACCGATGGTTTTCAACTCGGGGTCGTTCAACAGAGGGCTGAGTTCGCCCGCAGTGGAGTAGGTGGCATTCCGCAAATTTGGCAGAAGTGTTCCCATGTAGGTATGAATGATTTGTTGGGTGGTATTGACTGCCGCGTTGTAATTTTGATAGGCGTTACGGGGGTTAAACATGGTAAACTCGTTAATGGTATCGATGTTTATTTTGGTGCGGATGTGTTTTCGCGGATAACAGTCGGTGCCTTTGCCCCAGGCCTCCAAAACTACATCTTTCCCTTCCAGTAAATCCTGGATAACATGTGCCCCGCCATATTCCGGGTTGTCAGGATCGCAGGCTGTGGCGCCAATGTAGGAGTCAACTGCTGCCAGTCCTTCGTAGCACGGCACACCGTTCAGCCTGATTTTTTCCATGCGGATAGTGGGGGAAGCATGACCAAAATTGATAATGGCCCCCGACGAGCACATGGCGCCGAAGGTTGCTGTGGTTACCACATCCACCTGTTCAGCAATTTCAGCCGGACTGGCATTTTTTGCCATCGCTGTTACTTCTTCGGCAGTGAGCACTACTGCTTTACCCTGCCTTAATTTTTGGTTAATTGATTCGTAGGTTTTATTTTTCGCCATAAATAAAAGTGTTACTGTTTTTCGTGAAACACGAATGATTCGAACATCCCGCAAATTTAGCTGAATTTTATGGAAATTGGCCGGGTTTGGCTTGCAGGGTTTAAAGTTCGGGGCAATTGGTTGTTTTCAGGAAATTTGCTTGTGTATTTTCATACAAAGTTGTAAACTTGCACTCCGAAATTCGCAGTTTGATGTTTTGTTCGCAACGTTGAACTTTTCCCAAAGGGATGCCTTCGGCAAAACGTTAAACTCGGAATTTCAGGGCCCATAGCTCAGTTGGTCAGAGCATCTGACTCATAATCAGGGGGTCGCTGGTTCAAGCCCAGCTGGGCCCAC
>CAYRBS010000467.1:0-1770 GCA_964422335.1 uncultured Mariniphaga sp.
GAAGCCGAAAACTTTCAAAACAAAGGCGGCTGGGTGGTTGACCAGCAATTTATGGACCTGATGGGTTCACCGTACCTGATGGCGCACGGAATGGGAGTTCCGGTGGACGATGCGGAAACAACTGCAGAATTCCCTTCAACCGGCGAATACAACGTTTTTGTAAGAACTTTCAACTGGACCTCACCATGGCATAACGGAGAGGGACCGGGAAAATTTCAATTAAAGGTAAACGGGGAAAAAACAGGCCCTGTTTTAGGCGCTTCCGGCTCAGAATGGTTGTGGCAGAGCGCCGGTAATGTAAACATTACAAGTAAAAAGACCACCATTGGATTGCACGACCTGACCGGTTTTAACGGGCGGGTGGATGCCATTTACTTCACCAAAGGGAACAATCCGCCCCCCAACGAACTGGCAGCGCTGGAAAAATTTCGGAAGAAACAACCGGGGATTCCGTCGAAACCCAGGGAAGCAGGAGAATTCGACCTGGTGGTGATTGGCGGCGGTGTAGCGGGCACGGCTGCAGCTATCTCGGCAGCCAGACTCGGTTTGCAGGTAGCGCTCATCCAGGACCGCCCGGTATTGGGAGGAAACAACAGTTCCGAAGTGCGTGTGCATTTGGGGGGTCGTATCAATGTAGATCCTTTCCCCGCCCTGGGCGATGTAGTGAAGGAAATTGGTCCATCACGCGGTGGAAATGCACAGCCTGCCGAATACTACGAAGATGAAAAGAAAATGGAAATGGTGCTGGCCGAAGAGAACATTTCTTTGTTTACAAGTTTCCGGGCATACGATGTTAAAATGAAACGTTCGCGTATTACCGAAGTGCAGGCCCGGCACATTGAAACTTCAGAAGAACTCACTTTTTCTGCACCGCTTTTTGCCGACTGTACGGGCGACGGCACCATCGGGTACCTGGCAGGAGCCGACTATTCCATGGGCCGCGAAGGCAGGGACGAGTTTGGCGAACCCACCGCCCCGGAAGAAGCCGATAAAATGACTATGGGCTCATCGGTTCAGTGGTATTCAGTGGAAGAAGACGAACCGGTCAGTTTTCCAACCTTTCAATATGGTGTTGAATTCAACGAAGAAAACACGGAAAAAGTCACCATGGGCGAGTGGACCTGGGAAACGGGAATGAATTTCGACCAGATAAAAGAATTTGAGCGCATTCGCGATTACGGACTACTGGTGGTCTATTCCAACTGGTCTTCCCTGAAAAATGAAGTTGCCAAAGAGGAATACGCCAACCGCAGGCTGGATTGGGTGGCCTACATTGCCGGCAAACGCGAATCGCGCCGGTTGCTTGGAGACCTCATCCTGAAAGAACAGGATATTACCGATTACGTGGTTTATCCCGATGCCTCGGCTCCTACCACCTGGACTATCGACCTGCACTATCCCGATCCGGAAAACACAGAACATTTTCCTGAGAAGGAGTTTAAATCCATTGCCGTCCATAAAAAAATTCATCCATACCCCATCCCTTACCGCTGTTTCTATTCAAGGAATGTGGACAACCTGTATATGGCCGGCCGGAACATCAGCGTTACCCATGTGGCGTTGGGAACAGTTCGTGTGATGCGCACCACCGGCATGATGGGCGAAGTGGTGGGGATGGCCGCTTCAGTTGCCACAAAACACGATACCAATCCGCGCGGTGTTTACCAGAATCATCTAACTGAACTAAAAGCGTTGATGGAAAAAGGGGTAGGAAAATACGATGCAGAAAATATGCAAAATTATAATGAGGGTTCGACACTGGGTCCAAAA
>CAYRBS010000468.1:0-1733 GCA_964422335.1 uncultured Mariniphaga sp.
AACACTGAACCTGGCAGATGACCCGGATTACAAGAATATCCTGAAAGAAATGCGGGAAAAATTTGAGAAGGCCAGGGAGAAAGCACAAACAGCGCTGTAAAAAAACAACTTTAATAAAATTACCATGAAATTACGTAATACCAAATCTGTTTTCGGGGCGATGGCAATACTTGCAGCAGCTTCCTGCGAAAGTCCCCAACCCGAAGAAGCCCAACAACCCAATTTTATCGTTTTTATTGCCGACGATGCCGCCTGGAACGACTGTGGCCCTTACGGAAACAACAACATCAAAACGCCCAATATCAACAAACTGGCTGAGGAGGGGGCCGTTTTCAACAATGCTTTCCTGACCACCAGTTCTTGCAGCCCCAGCCGTTGCAGCATTCTCACCGGCCGCTACCCGCACAGCACCGGAGCGCCCGAACTGCACATGCCATTGCCTTCCGACCAGCTTTTGTTTGCCGGCGAGTTGCAAAAAGCGGGATATTACACCGCCGTGGCCGGAAAATACCACATAGGGCCCGAACGGGCAGAGTTCGACACCATTTACGGGGGAACACCCAGCGGCTGCGAATACTGGGAAGAAGCGCTGCAAAACCGGCCCAAAGAAAAACCCTTCTTTTTGTGGCTGGCCGCACTCGATCCGCACCGTGCTTATTTTCCCAACACCATTCCCGAGCCCCATCGTCCGGAGGATGTGATAGTGCCGCCTTACTTACCCGACAATGATTCTACACGGAAAGATTTGGCCTTGTATTACGACGAGATTTCACGCATGGACAGCTACATTGGAAAAGTGATGGACGAACTGAAAAACCAGGGAGTGGATGAAAACACACTGGTTATTTACATGAGCGACAACGGGCGGCCATTCCCCCGGGCCAAAACCCGGTTGTACGACAGCGGAATCAAAACACCGTTTATCGTCCGCTGGCCGGAAAAAGTACAAAAAGGAACCACCGATGCCCTGATAAGCTCCATCGACATCGCCCCCACCTTCTGCGAACTGGCCGGGGCGGAAATCCCTGCATCATTCCAGGGTTTCTCATTTGCACCGGTTCTCGAAGATTTCTCAGAAGAAACAAGGGATTATATCGCGTCCGAACATAACTGGCACGATTACCAGGCACACGAACGCGCCATTCGAAACCAAGAGTATTTATACATCCGGAATGCTTTCCCGGAACTGAATGCCTCACCGCCTGCCGATGCCGTGCGCAGCATCACCTACCAGGAAATGATAAAAATGTACGAAGCAGGAGAGCTGAATGAAAACCAGCTGGACTGTTTTATTGAACCGCGCCCGGCTGAAGAGTTGTACGACGTGATCAATGATCCCTACCAGCTTCATAACCTGGCCGAAGATCCGGAACACGCCGAAGCACTCACTGAAATGCGAAAACTGCTCGACAACTGGATGGTGGAATTCGGGGACAGTATCCCGGCAGATCCTTCACCCGATACCTTCGACCGGTGGACAGGCGAAAAACTTTAATTTTCAGGAATATAAATTCAAAACATACACAAAATGAATCCATTTAATACAAAATCAATTGCCCTGGCCGGGCTGCTTTCATTCGGGCTGGCCGGGCAGAAAACCGCCCTGGCGGCAGAAACAGGCAATGAAAAATCGTCGCAACCGAATTTCGTAGTGATTTTTGCCGACGACCTGGGCTACGGCGATTTGGGAGTTTTCGGGCATCCCACCATTAAAACGCCCCACCTCGACAAAA
>CAYRBS010000469.1:0-1732 GCA_964422335.1 uncultured Mariniphaga sp.
CGATGAATGCTGTTTCCATAATTTGTTTCTTTTAAATTAAAAAAGACTTTTGGGTTTTTAAATTACAAAAAATTGATGGGGAATGTGTTAAGGAAGCGGAAGTTTTTTTATTCACCTGCTGAGTTGTCCGGAGGTTTGACTATGCGGGAGTTCGGCTGGTAAATAGTTACTGCAAGCTTTTACGCAAACCATTTTCTTTCCCTGCCAAGGTTCGTGTTCAGGGTGTTGTAAACAATGTTTGCATTGTCAATTACCTGGAAATCGAACATTCCCACACAGATGAAATCCGCCCCGTGTTTAAAAGCGTAATTAAAACCGTCTTCAGGATTGATAGCCCCGGCAGCCAATACTTTATAGGCAATCCATGGAATGTTGCAATTTTTGAAAAAAGCAGCTGTTTCGTCTGCATCAACGCACCAGATGTTATCGTGTTGCTGGTTGTGATCCATGCTGCTGGGCTCATTTACAATATATTCGTTCCGGTTTTCTTCGGGATGTGCCGACCAGTACCGGTCGTGGTGCATGGTTTTCATGAAAAAATCCGGTTCAATTCCATTTTGAATGCAACTTTTCGGGGTGTGTATGGCATGGGCGGCTACCCCGGCTATTAACCCCTGCGACCGAATAAATTCAACAGGTTTGGCAAGGTATTCCAACTGGTTATTATAAACAATTTTGTCGGCAATGTTTCCCATCACAAACGCGCCGCTTGCCCCGTTATCAATGGCTGTTCGGATATTGGAAAGGTCATCTTTATCCGGATAAGTTTGTGCCAGCCACTCGATTTTTCCGCCCCGTTGCCAAAATTTTTTCAATATCCGGATGGTTTGTTCATCGGTTCTTAAAGTAACGGTTTTTATGCCAACGTCTTCATACCTCCAAAGGGTTTCAATCACTTTTTCATCGGAGTGATATTGTTTAATCCATTTTGAAACATAAATTAAATCGCGGGCATGGGCAAAGCCGGCAATAAGGTTGCCTCCCGGTATCATTCGGCTGATTTCCATGTTTTTAATTTTTCCTGTGGGGACTTTGCCTTCGAGCTTGTTCAGATCATAAAGCTCCCGGTTGATAACGGAGGCACTGCTTATTGCATCTGCCTTTTTCAACCCTTCTTCCTCGAAACTGAGCCAGCCTGCCTTTTTGGCCATTCCAAAAAACACACCGCCAAAAACCGGCAACACCGCCATATTCTTAATAAACTCCCTTCTATTGTTGGCTGTTTCAGGAAATTCATGGTTGGCATTGGCAGGGAATTTATTGTTTTTTCTTTCCTGTAAAAGTATTTTCAACAACCGATCGATTCCCCACATGTAATCTTTTCGAACCAATGCAAAACCGATTAAGACGAATGCTTCAATAAGTTGATTGTTAATGATGTAGTAATGGCTGCCTGCTGCTGGAATGATAAACGGGGGAGCCACCACATAATACATAAACAGCAAAATAGCTCCTGAAATACTGGCAACCCGGGTAAATATACCCAAGAATAATCCCAACCCAATCAGAATCAGTCCCCAGATATTCAAAAAATCAGTAACAGCCAGGGCGGTTGGGTTGGTCATTATCCAATGAAAAAAATCGGATAAAATCCACCTTGATTGTGCCAGGTAAGAATAAGAAGACCAGTTGCTTGAAGCAAGTTTTACAATGCCCTCGTATAAAAAATGCCAGCCTACTAAAATGCGTAAAACGGTTAAAACAAGGGGTTTTAGTTGCAGTTGGTTTTTTC
>CAYRBS010000470.1:0-1731 GCA_964422335.1 uncultured Mariniphaga sp.
TGGCGCGTCTTCAGGGTATAGAACAAAAATATAAGCTATGGAGTGTAAAAGAATGTAAGCAACGGTTTCCCGCAACAAAAATTTATAATTGAATGTAGCAGTTGTTTCGATACACTCACTTAACTTTGAAAACCTGCCGGAAACAGGCAGATGGAAAAACAGAAATGCAAATGGTTGCCAGTGATTTTAAAACGAAGGTTTTGCCGGTGAGCAAAAAATTGCTCCGGTTTGCGGTACACTTTCTGAAAAGTGAAGACGAAGCCCGCGATGCGGTGCAGGATGTTTTCCTGAAACTCTGGCAAAAAAAAGAGGAGCTGGACCAGGTTGAAAACATAGAAGCCTTTGCCATGCGGATGACACGGAACCGCTGCCTCGACATTTTAAGGGCAAACCGGACAATACCCATGGATGGGGAAACCGAACGCAGGATGAAACTGGAAACCGTGGACGTTCATTCACAAATTGAACTAAGCGAGGCTGCCGGACAGGTAAAATCGCTGATGGGCCGGTTGCCCGACTTGCAACGAACCGTGATGCATTTGCGCGATATAGAGCAATTATCGTACGAAGAAATAGCTGAAATTACAGAATTAAAGGTGAATGCCATTCGGGTAAACCTCTCGAGGGCAAGAAAAAAAGTACGCGACGAATTTTTAAAAATAAATGCAGATGGAGACGAAAGAAGTAAAAGACATGCTGCAACGCTATTTTAACGGGGAAAGTACAAACGCTGAAGAAAAAGCGCTGCAAAAATACTTTCAATCGGGCGATGTGGCAGAAGAGCTAAAAGAATATACCGGGTTTTTCAGGGGGATTTCGGACCTGTCTGGTGCGGAAAACGGGGATTTGCCTGATGAACAAATCATGGATTTCATCCTGGAAAACGAACCGGCAGAAAAAACCAAAACCCGCCGGCTCTGGCAAGCTGTTACCGGAATTGCCGCATCGGTTATACTGGTAATAGGTGGAATGCTGCTTTACCAGCAACGTGAACAGCCGTTTGACGACACGTTCGACAACCCCGAGATAGCATACGCTTACGCCGAACAAACCCTGGGATATGTTTCACAGAAATACAACAAAGGGCTGGAAGGCTTGTCGGAATTCGACAAACTGCAAACAGCCACACAACCAATGCAACAAGGAGTGGAAACAGTGAATGAATATATGGAAGTGATAGAAAAAATGAAAAACGAACAGTAGCAGGAAAACAGAACCTGGTACCTACGATTTTAGGTTTAAAACTTTAAATTATAATGAGATGAAAAAAGTATTAATGATTTTTGCAGTTTTATTGCCCATGGCAGTATTTGCACAAAAAACCCCGGTGGACCGTTTATTTGAAAAATATGCCAATCAAAAAGGGTTCACCACAGTAAATATTTCCGGGAAGTTACTGGGACTGGCCGGGCAAATGGATACAGGAGATTCATCCACCAGTGAAATGCTGTCTCAACTCAGAAGCATTCGGATTCTTTCGGTTGACGACCAGAAATTAAACGGGGAATTAGACTTTTATGCTGAACTGGAAAACGATGGTTTTTTCAGGAACAACGACTTTGAAGTATTGATGGAAGTAACCGAAGCCAGTGAGGTAGTGCGTTTTTTGGCCAAAGATGCCGGCAACGGAAAATTTTCAGATTTAATCCTGGTGGTGGGCGGCGATGACAATGCCCTGATTAGCATCAACGGCATTATCGACCCGGAAAACATTGGAAAAATTACCAAATC
>CAYRBS010000471.1:0-1722 GCA_964422335.1 uncultured Mariniphaga sp.
CGAACTTGAAATTGAACCTGCCCGGAAAGAAGAAATCAGGTTTCAATGGATTTGGTTAAACTAATGAAGCTGACTCAAAAGTAGTTTCAATCATTTTTGTCATGTTGAGCGTAGTCGAAACATCTGTTTTTCAAATGCATGTATTCTTCTTTGCCTGTCGGCAGACAAGGACTACGCTCAGAATAACAGGAACGAGGACTTTTGAGACAGCCTCTTGTTTACTGTGAATGTTGCAATTTGTCATTCACAAAATAGGGATTAAAATTATATACAGAGTGTTCCGCATACGGACTATCCTTTTCCGGAAGGAACTTTTTTAATGTTTTCATTTCATCTGCCCCATCGCTTTTTTGTGCCAGGTTATGCCATTCATTCGGATCGGTCCGGTGGTCATAAAATTCTTCCGAACCATCGTTGTAACGTATATACCTCCGATTTTCCGTGCGAATCCCGTGATTTCCCCAGCCGTAGGTTGTCAATGCAAAATCCTGAACCGATTCGGTTTCACCTTTCAGGACAGGAACCAAACTGACGCCCTCATTTTCAGAATAAGGTTCCAGATGGCTCAATTCCAGCAAGGTGGGATAAACAGATAACATTTCGGCAGGTGAATGAATAATTTTCCCCTTTTCAATTCCGGGGCCTGCAAATATCAGGGGCGCTTTGGTGCCTTCTTCCCACAAACAGTGTTTGGCAAATGTACCTTTTTCGCCCAGCCGGTAGCCGTGGTCGCTCCAAAGTACCACAATGGTATTTTCGGCATATTCACTGTTTTCCAACGCATTCAAAATTTCCCCCACATAAAAATCCACAAACGAAACACAAGCCAGGTAAGCCTGCACCATTTTGGGCCACTCCCCGCTTTCAATGGCCCAGTCGGTTGTTGGCATCATGGGCAGATCGTCAATTTCCCGTGTAATGGCGGGCAGGTCGTCCAAATCACTTTCCAGGTAAGGCGGGGTTTCAATATCTTCGAGCGGGTGTAAATCGAACCATTTTTGCGGCACATACCACGGCACATGCGGCCGAAGAAATCCAACAGAGAGAAAAAACGGCTGATCGTAATTACGGTTCAACCGGTCGATAGCCCATTGAGCCGACTGGTAGTCAGGCATCAGTGAATCGGCCTCGGGATATGCGCCCCAGTCGGTGCTCGTCCGTGAATATCCTTCTTTGCCCGGTTGTCCCGACCACACAAACCTTTCGGGCGGCACAGGCCCAAAACCAGGGGTTCTTCCCCCCGATTCATCAAAAACCCCGTCCGGGGCATGATGATGAAAAATTTTTCCAATGCCCATCGTATGGTAACCATTGTTTTTGAAATATTCCGGAAGAAAAACAATTTCTTCGGTTGCAGGATTATCCCGGGTAATTTTATTGTCGTCAATCATGCCATATATTCCCGTTGTGGAAGGCCGTAGCCCAGTCATTAACGATGCGCGTGACGGGCCGCATAACGGGGCCTGGCAATGAGCGTTGTTAAAAAGCACACCCTCTGCCGCCAGCCGGTCGATATTGGGTGTTTTGGCATTGGGATGCCCGTCCATACAACCCAGCCAATCGTTCAAATCGTCGATGGAAATCATTAAAACATTGGGAGGTTCAGGTTCAGGATGAAGATTACTGCAAGAGGAAAAAAATGCAGAAATCCCTGAAAATATTAACAGGTAAATAATTGGTTTGCTCATAACCGGATAATAATTTGTGCTTAAAAATAACATT
>CAYRBS010000472.1:0-1716 GCA_964422335.1 uncultured Mariniphaga sp.
AACACCGATGGAGACTTAATTATGGCCAACGCCCTGATGTGGGCTGCCGGTTCCTATGACAACTGCGGCAACGTTGAAATATCCAACGATTATAATGAAGCATCTTCCCCCTCGGATTATTATCCGATAGGTTCTACTCTTGTTACATTAACTGCCTCCGATGAAGCAGGAAACACTTCAACCTGCAGTTTTACCGTAACGGTTGAAGACACTGAGAACGCAGCGCCTAATGTGGTCAACCCCATCGATGACCAATTGGTTAATGCCACCTATCTGCTGAAACTGCCGTTGAGCCCCGACCTGGGAGATATTTTCGACGATGAAGACGGCGATGCCCTCTCCATTGATGTGAAGCCCGAAGAAGGTGAAGAACTTCCGGAGTGGATAGAATTTACCAGTGACACGCTGTTTGTAACGCCTGAAGTCGCCGACACCGGTTGTATGAACCTGGTGGTAACAGCTACGGATCCTTCGGGGGCAGCAGCATCTGATACTTTTCAGCTATGTGTGGCAGATTCGCCACCGGTGAATATTGATGATTTCCATTCCGGGCAATTTGGTGTAAAACTTTACCCGAACCCAACGCAGGGAGAAGTTACCATTGCTATCAATGCAGCTGACTTTGGCGAAGTGGAACTTTCGGTGTTCGGCATAAACGGCAGACAGGTCCTCCGGCGGAGCTACGGAGCAAAGGAACGTATCTCCTTCGATATGTCGGGCCATGTGTCGGGTATGTATTTTGTGAAAGTTGATATTGACGGGAGGCAGGTGCTGAAAAAGTTAATATTAAAAAGGAATTAATCACCACAAAATAATAAGTAAAAAACAGGAACTGTTTCGGTCCCTGTTTTTTTTGTGAAAACCTGAAACGGGCATGGTTCACTTTAAATGTATTGGCAGGTGCGATACGGATTCCAACTTTTGCATTGCGTTATTGTGGAAAAAGGTTGGCATCCCTGGCGTTTGGAAAAGAGATGCAATCCTTATCAATGCTGGTTAACATACCATTGATAGATTTTTTTAATTCCTTCTTCAATTTCAATTTTATGATGCCAGCCGAGGGCGTGTAGTTTGGATACATCGGTGAGCTTGCGGGGGGTGCCATCGGGTTTAGAGGTATTGAATGCCAGCTTGCCTTTAAACCCGACCGTACTGGCAATGAGTTGGGCCAGTGCCTTAATGGAGATTTCCTTGCCGGTGCCAATGTTGATGTGGGTGTTGCGGACTTCGCTTTGGACATTTGTGCTGGTAGTTTGAGGTTGCCTGCCTGACGGCGAGGCAGGCTTCGTCGTTCCGCCTCCCGAATAATCGGGATTAGTTCCAGCGTCAACATTCATTTCACTCGTTCCTGAATGTTGGCTGTCACTGAATCGCAAACCCGAATCACGAATGGTGTCTGAGAATTCGATGTTTTCCATAAGATAGACACAGGCGTCGGCCATTTCTTCGCTCCAGAGGAATTCACGGAGGGGGGTGCCGCTGCCCCATATTTCGACGCTGACAGGCTCTGTCATTCCGAATCCGCCAGATGGCGGAGAGGAATCTATTTCAACTTGCCTGGTACCTGATTTGGAGAGATTTCTCACTTCGTTCGAAATGACAATCCCATATTTATTTAGTACACTGCTTATTTCTTTTTCGGTGGCATTTCCGTCGGCGCCTTCGATGGGACGTTTATTGAGGTCGCTCCGGATGGCTTCCCAATCGTTTTGCTCC
>CAYRBS010000473.1:0-1706 GCA_964422335.1 uncultured Mariniphaga sp.
CCATACCGCTTGGTTCCCCAGATTGGAATAAAATAATCGGCTATGGTAACCACAGCAGCCACAATGAGCCAGATAATTAAAAAGCGGCTTGAAAACTGGTATCTTTCAGTAAAATGCAGCAGCAGTAACCCGATGTAACTCAGCGGCGGCCCCGGGAGAACAGGGAGTACGCCGCCTAAAATCCCGCTTATTATAAACAATACGCCCAGTGCAATTAAAACATAGTCCATTTCAGTTCAATTTAATCATGCACAAATAAACGCAGATTTTTTATTCCACCTTTCAATCTTTTTAATTATATTATGATATCGGATTTAAATAACTTTGATTGGGTTTTTCCGGATGTAAACTGAAAAAAATATTGAAATGAAAAGATATACATTTGCTCAAAAAATAACCGATTTTTTCAAAATTACACGCAAATCGCTTTCCCATTTTATGGGCAACCGGCCGGTTGAAATGGCGGGCACAACAGCTTACTTTGCCATTTTTTCCATGGTACCGATTATCATTATTATTGTTTCGGTTTTTGGGATGGTAACAGACGATGAAATAATACGGGAGAAATTGTTTGAGGAACTGAGTTTACTGGTGGGAGGTGAAAATATATCTGTGCTCGAAAGAGCCATCAATAATTACCAACTTTCAGAAAAAAGTACTACCGGTGCAGTTATAGGGGTGGTGTTTTTTTTGGTTTCCGCTACAACACTTTTCAGTTCACTGCAGGGGTCCATAAACTTTATCTGGCGGGTGAAACCCAGATCGAATTTAAAAATGAGTTTGTTGAGTCTGTTGAAATCGAGGGTACTTTCTTTTGGGGTTATTCTGTGCCTTGGATTTGTTTTGCTGGTTTCGTTAATTCTTGATGCAACAATTGCTGTTATTAAAGAATTTTTGTCGGAGCAATTTAGTCCTGATTTTATTTTTATGGCCGGGATAATAAACCTGGTGGTTTCGCTGGCCATTATTTCCCTGGTTATTGCTTTAATTTATAAATTTTTACCGGATGTGAAGGTAAAATGGAGCGCCAGCTGGTTCGGGGCAGTTTTTACTGCTGTTTTGTTTGCCGCCGGGAAGTTGGGAATCGGTCTTTTTATCGGAAACAGCAACATGGGACAAGTTTACGGAGCGGCAAGCTCAATCGTAATTATATTGATTTGGATTTATTTTGCCTCTCTTATTTTTTATTTTGGGGTGGAATTAACTTACCAGTATTCCAAATACTATAACCATAATAATACGCCTGCAAGTTTTGCCGTCCCGTTTGAAATCAACAGGTTAAATTCTGGGTAAGTAGATTAACTCAATTTAAGGCCTTCTTCCCCTGATAATTGAAATAAGAACTGAAATTAAGGCAAAAATGAGCAGAACATGGATCAGCTGGCCGGCAGAAAAGGCGAAAAAACCTATCAGCCAACCCAATACCAAAATGATTGCAATGATATACAATAATCCTCTCATGACTTTATAATTTATTGACTTCCTTTATCAATTCTTCTTTTGTTTTGCCGGTAATTTTTTGAAGACGCCCCAATAGTTCATCTTCTTTTCCTTCAACATAAGCCAGATCATCGTCAGACAGATTTGCATATTTTTGTTTTAGTTTTCCTTTTAGTTCGTTCCAATTTCCTTTAATCAATAATTTGTTCATAACTGTAAATTTTAAAATGTGTAATAAAACGTTTCTATTTGATTTACGAAAAATT
>CAYRBS010000474.1:0-1699 GCA_964422335.1 uncultured Mariniphaga sp.
TTTCATAATAAACTCCGTTACTTGTCAATTAGGTTTTGAAAATCCGGTACGGGTCATATTCCCCCATGCCTTTTTCTTTCGGATAAAATAGTCGTAATTGCCCCGGAGTCCCCAGTAAACAATTAATGGATGATATAATATTGGTTCTAACCATGATGTTAATACCAGTTTTAGAATCATTTTTTTCTGGTTATACCTGTTATATGCAAGATGATCAAAAAGAATGGCATAAGTTGAAAAGGTTATGGCGAAAAAATATACAAAGAATAACATAACAAAAAATAACGGCCAGTTAGGTTGACCAAGAGATGCAATAACAATAAAATAAATGATGCCAAGCACTTCTACCAAAGGTGCCAACCATTCGAAAAAAACCCAATATGGATGCGAAACCATTCCCATAAAACCATATTTTCGATTAAAGAAAATATTTTTATGAAATAAAATAGTATCTATGGTTCCGCGTGTCCAGCGATTTCTTTGGCTTCCTAATACCTTTAAACTTGAAGGAGCTTCTGTCCAGCAGAGAGGATCAGAAATATAAACCACTTTGTATTTTTTGCCAATGTTTGTCATGTATTTGCGCATACGAACCACCAGTTCCATATCTTCACCCACTGTTTTCGTAAAGTATCCGCCACAATTAATCACCACCTCTTTATCGAAAATGCCTAAGGCTCCTGAAATTAAGAGCAACCCGTCAAGTCGGCTCCATGCAAGTCGGCCCATTAAAAACGACCTGCTGTATTCAATCACCTGGCAACGAGGCAGGAATTTATCAGGTACATTAATTTCAGTAAGCTGACCATCTTCAATTTTGCACGAATTTGCAATCTGTATTACGCCACCGGCGGCAATCACTTTCCTGTCAGTTTCTTCAAAAAATGGTTTAATCAGCTTTTTAAGCGCATGAGGATCAATTATTGAATCTACATCAATAGAAACAAAATAATCGCCTTTTGCGATATTAATCCCTGAGTTTAAAGCGTCAGCTTTCCCGCCATTAACTTTGTCAATTACAGTGAGGTTGCTATATGATTTCTTTTTGGATTTATATATTCCCAATACTTCATTACACGGTATTTTGTAATCAATTACATAGGGTACTTTTTCCAGCTCAAATGCTTTAATTGTTTTTTCGAGTGTATTGTCTTTACTACCATCATTTATTACAATTGTCTCAAAACTTGGATAATAAAGTCCATGTAATGCTTTGATATTTTCAACTATAGTAACTGATTCATTGTATGCTGGTGCCAATACTGTAATAGTTGGGGTAAAAGGAGAAGAATGGAGAGCATCGTAATTTGTGATTTTTGTTTCTTTCAAATTTTTATACAATTCGATAGCAGAAACAATGGCAAGAGAAAAATATACGCCAAAAACGCAAATGGCAAATATTAAAAAAAATGATTCAAATACGGTTCTAATAATTTCTACACCCATTTTCTAATTTCTGTTATCCGTAATATGAGCAATAAATTGCTCAATATCAGAATTAGGTTCTTTACTCAGTTTAACCAATCTTTCACGTCCTTCCTGATTCATAAAATACATGGATCGGCAGGCTTCGAGTTTTAGTGAAACCGGCTCTGACTTGATAATAATCTCAAGAAATTGAAAATCCTCCTCAGTTCCAATATTTTTTAAGGCTTTTATTATTTCAAGTTTATTTTTATATGTTTCTTTTCTATATTTT
>CAYRBS010000475.1:0-1699 GCA_964422335.1 uncultured Mariniphaga sp.
TCAGTTTCCCCCACAATTCCCCCGCTCGTATTTTTCCATCAGGTCGGTGAGCAGGAGCAACTCCTGCAGGTCATCATCGGATTTTTGCGATTCGCACAATTCGATGAACCGGTTGAGGGCGTCCCGGTAATCGTCTTCCGTTTCTATTTCTACTTTTCTTTGCATATTCATTAATGGGCATCGAGCCAGTTGCCGGCGGCGTTCATTTCCACGGTAAGCGGCACTTCCAGTTCAACGGCATGTTCCATCTCATTTTTTACAATCTTTTTCACCTTTTCCAGTTCGGACTTAATAACATCGAAGTTCAGTTCATCGTGTACCTGAAGTACCATTTTCGATTTTAAACTTTCTTTTTTGAACTGCTCAAAAATATTAATCATTGCCACTTTAATAATATCGGCTGCCGAACCCTGGATGGGAGCGTTAATTGCGTTGCGTTCTGCCATACCGCGCACCACCCCGTTGGCTGAGTTAATGTCATTTAAATAACGTTTACGCCCTTTAATTGTTTGCACGAACCCTTTCTTTCCGGCCAAATCTATCTGTTTGTCCATGAAGGCTTTAATTTTAGGGAAATTTTCGAAATAGCCGTCGATAAGTTCTTTGGCTTCCGACCGCGGTATGTTCAGCCGTTGCGACAACCCATAAGCCGAAATTCCATAGATAATACCAAAGTTGGCGGTTTTTGCTTTCCGGCGCATATCGGAAGTGACTTCGTTTTCGGGAACTTTAAAAATTTTAGCGGCAGTTATAGCATGAATATCTTTGTTTTCCTTAAAAGCTTTCATCATCTCTTCATCTTTGCTCAGCGCCGCCATAATGCGGAGTTCAATTTGCGAATAGTCAGCCGAAAAAAAAGTATGGTCCTCGTCGGACGGGATGAAAGCGCGCCGGATTCCCCTCCCGGCCTCATCGCGGATGGGGATATTCTGAAGGTTGGGATTTACCGAGCTGAGGCGTCCGGTGGCCGTAATGGCCTGGTTATATGAAGTATGCAGCTTCCCGGTTTTTTTATTGACCAATTGAGGTAATGCTTCCACATAAGTTGAAAGCAGTTTTTTCAGGCCGCGAAAATCAAGAATTTTATTAACAATAGGATGGCGATCGGCCAGTCGTACCAACACTTCTTCGGAGGTAGAGTACTGTTTGGTTTTGGTTTTTTTGGCCCCGCTGCTTGCAGAAATTTTCAGTTTTTCGAATAGAATTGGCCCCAGCTGTTTGGGCGACGAAACATTGAATTCTTCTCCCGCCAACTCAAATATCTCTTTTTCAACCTGGATGATCTGCTCCCTGAGTTTTACGGCGAATTTTTTCAGCTCTTCAGTATCCAACTTCACCCCTGCCTGCTCCATGTGAACCAATACCGGGACCAGCGGCATCTCCATTGTTTCAAACAATTCACGCATTTCGTATTTATCCAGCTCCGGGTCGATAGCCTCTTTCAGCCGTAAGGTAAGATCGGCATCTTCGCAGGCATAATCGCGTAATTTTTCTTTCGGCACCGAACGCATGTTCAACTGGTTTTTCCCTTTCTTGCCAATCAGATTTTCGGTGGGTACTTTTTCGTAGTTCAGGTAAATATCACACAAATAGTCGAGATTGTGTTTTTGCTCGGGTTGAATGAGGTAGTGCGCCAGCATCGTGTCGTAAAGCTTGCCTTTCACCTCGATGCCGTAATTACTCAGCATCAGCATGTCGT
>CAYRBS010000476.1:0-1696 GCA_964422335.1 uncultured Mariniphaga sp.
TAGCCTTTTCGGGGTCTATTCCGCAGGCGAGGTATTCGGCCAAAACCTGTTTTACCCCCGTTTGGAGGTTACCAGGTGTGGGGTGTGTGGTGAGCGAATGGATGTCGGCAATAAAAAAGAAGCAGTTAAAATCTTCCTGCATTCGCACAAAATTGCGTACCGCTCCAAAATAGTTGCCGAGGTGTAAATATCCTGTTGGTCGTATTCCGCTGAGGACTGTAGGTTTATCTGTCATTTTTCCTGATTATCAAATTTGGATGCAAAAATAGGCAATCGGCCCCAAACTAAAAATATTCAGTAAAAAAGAGTGGAATAAAATTCATTTTAAAACAGGAAGCACGCTACTAAATTTTCAACTTTAATTATCTAACCAATTGTAAAACATCAATTTTAAAATTTTACAACAGAAGTAAGGGTGGTTAAAGTTGAAATTTATCCTGCATGCATGAGTTCTTTCTTTTCTTTTTCCCTACTTATGTTATGCGATTGGTACCCACTGGATTTGAATTCCTTTAGCACTTTTTCTGCCTCTTTGAAACTCAATTGGTATCGTTTTGTACGAAACAGTCCGGTTGACATTTTTCTCAGTTCGTCATGGATGTTTTCCAGCGATTGAGTAATGGTTGATCGAAAAAGCTCTGCGCATTTTATGCAGGGAGTCTCCTGTAATTCTGCAGTGGTATAAAAGGCGTTTTTTAAGGCCTCAATTGACTTTTGGAAGTCCTTATCTCTATAATACCTGTCTGATTCAAGAAAATAGTTATTAATTTTCGGAAGAGTATTTTTGCAGTTTTTCCCATTTAGTTGGCAATCCAAAAGTTCAATCTTATCTTGATTATCATTAAAATATTCAGTATCTGTTTCCGCTAATGAAAATATTCTTTTTCCTTTAACTTTCATAAATTCAATTTTTCAGTATAAATAAACTGTTGCAAAATAGAGCCATTGGGTATTGTATTAAGTCTGCCTTGTAATTGTAATTTAATCAGGCTCCCGTGGCTGGTGTAATCCACAACGCCGAAATTAGGTTAATATTATATGGATGCCGTAATACAAAATGCTGAAAGAAATGGTAGTATTTGCTGATTTTATATCAGGTTTTTATCAGCAAAAGGGATTTTGAATAATTTGATAGTAATAAAGGAGCTATATCACATGATACAATTGTGCGGCAGCATGGAACTTTACCAAAGCCTTTGTGCCCCTGCCGGAGCGGAGTACGCAATCAGGGTCAAAGACATTTAAAACCACTCAACCAAACAAGAAGAAAGATTGAATTAACTTCAACCTCGTTTTATTTGGGTACTTTTGCACCTGGAAATTTGAAAATTTTATCATGCCAAAAATCAGGGTTACCAAACGTTTTCATTTTGAAATGGCGCATACGTTACATGAATACGACGGACTGTGCCGCAACATCCACGGGCATTCCTACAATCTGGAGGTTACCTTAACAGGTGAACCCCGGAACCAGCCCGGGCATCCCAAAGACGGAATGGTAATGGACTTTGGCGACCTGAAGAAGTTGGTAAAATCGCAGATTGTCAGCCGGTTCGATCACTCGCTCATGGTAAATAAACTGGTGCCTGAAGAACAAATTGAGTTGCTGCGAAAAACATCGGAACGGATCATTTTAGTCGATTTTCAACCCACTACTGAAAATATTGTCAGTTACATTGCCGAAATCCTTCAGGAA
>CAYRBS010000477.1:0-1695 GCA_964422335.1 uncultured Mariniphaga sp.
CGTTTCATTGTATGATTTTTTTCTGATAAATTTTACTTAGTAACACGAACAAACCAATGGCCAGCACCCAGGCAGGCAAAGGCAGGAAATAGAGTTCAACGCCCACCACCTGGTTCATTACCAGAGCAGCAATCAACAAGATAAACCACGTAAGCCCGGCGGCCCAGTTAAAGTTGATTTTCATTCGTTCGGCATAATAATCTTTTAATCCGAATTTTTTCATGAGGTAGAAATCGGCAAAAATGACGCCGCCCATTGGAATGAGTACAAGACCGTAAAGTGCAACAAAGTCGAGCAGTTTCATAACGAGAGCGGGAAACAGGGCGGCCGTGGTGGTAATTAACCCTGCAATCAATGTTACTTTCCAGCGGCTCCATCCGGGTGATGCTACCTGCAGGGCCAGGCCGGCACGGTATAATGTAGGGTTGGCGGTAGTCCATCCGGCAATGATTACACACAATGCACCGGCAATACCAATTGCCTGGTAAGCCACTTCTCCCGGGGCATCGCTGGTGGCAGCAGCATACAAAATACCCGATGAAATCCATGCAACGTAATGTCCCAGGAACATGCCCACTGCCGATGCATAACCGTACTGCCATTTTTTCGCGTAGCGGAAAATTGAAAGGTCACTCATGCCAAGATGCATGGCTGCATTGGCAAACCAGGTGAAAAAGATTACGTGCCAGATGGTGAACTGTGATTGGCCCGGTACGGCTGTACCTGTCCATATTTTTGTGCGGGCCACTTCCCAAAAGTTGCTCAAATTGGTTTCAACCCCCAGTTTGGGAAGGGATGAAATGGCTGCGGCAAGAAAAATAAAAAACATCCACGGTGCGGCAACTTTAGAGAATCGCGCCAGTTTTTCAAAACCGAGAATGGCAAAGGTGGTAATAATTGACCCAACGGCGAATACGGTAACAACCCATCCCACGCTGGACGGATACAAATCGTTGAGGGTAGGCATTTCCACACTGAAAGGGATACCGACCGCTGTGGCAGAAACTGCCACCATCGCACCCGCCAGAAAACAAAACATCAGTGCATTTACTATATTGTACAGAAACACCAGCACCGGCCCGCATATTTTTTTCAGTTGCCAGTAGAGCGACAACCGCGCCTTCACGGCGATGGGCGCTGTTATGAATGCCCAGCTGAATACAGCCAGCACATTACCGATAAGCCCCCCTATAAACATATCGATAACCGATACGCCGTGGGCCACAAACAGCATCCCTATTACAAACTCGGTGCCGGCAACATGTTCGCCGGCATAACTCCCCAGAAAATTTCCAATTCCCTGTAGTGCATTTTTGCTCACCGGTTCACGATCGAACTCGTACAGGGCATCCAGTTTTTTTGAAATGGTATTAACTTTCATTACGAAGGTTTCGGTTTTTAATTTCAGGCGTAAGTTAAAGAAATATTTTGGAAGATATTATCCTGTGGTGTCTGTAAAAACGGGTGGTATTACTATAACGGACGGGCTTTTACCCCTTCATTTGAAATTTTTATGGGAAGAATGCGTCCTTCCTCATCAAATTCCATGGGGTCGATACAGGTAACCCGGTTATGGGGAGAAGTTTCGGCGAGCGGACGGCGGTGATACACTGCATAATAATCATCGGTACCCGGAATATTCAGCACCGAATGATGTCCGGCGCCGGTAGCCACTTGCGGATCCTGCTGCAAAAC
>CAYRBS010000478.1:0-1693 GCA_964422335.1 uncultured Mariniphaga sp.
TTTTTCCGTTCCTTTCCTCCCTCATTTTTTGTAAAATTGTACAGTTATAAACCAATTTTTCAATAATGAACAGAAAAAACTTTATTAAATCGACCGCCCTGATTGCAGGGTTATCCACAGTGTCAGCGCCGTTAATGTCAGCTTCCGCCGGCGCACGTAAATCAACCGGGAAAGTAACGTTGA
The DNA here is from genome assembly GCA_964422335.1 of uncultured Mariniphaga sp. Classification (GTDB taxonomy): domain Bacteria; phylum Bacteroidota; class Bacteroidia; order Bacteroidales; family Prolixibacteraceae; genus CAYRBS01. The sequence continues at coordinate 184 of CAYRBS010000478.1, forward strand.
AAAAAGGGCTGGGATTTCGAATGATAGAAGAAAACCTGTCGCTGGAGGATAAATTTAAACTGGTGAAAGATTTGGGTTTCGACGGAATTGAGTTAAACAGTCCCACCGAATTAAACATATCCGAAATCCTGGAGGCAAAAACAAAATCAGGAATTGAATTGCCAAGTGTGGTAAACAAGGATCATTGGTCGAAACCTCTGTCAGACCCTGATCCGGAGGTAAGGGAGCAATGCATTCAATCCATAATTCAGTCTTTAAATGAGGCCAGAGAGTTCGGCGGCGATACAGTATTGGTTGTTCCGGGTGTTGTAAATGAAAAAGTTTCCTATGAACAAGCTTATCATACGGCGCTTCATTCCATCAGGCAACTTCTTCCACATGCCGAAAAAACAGGGATTCAAATTGGGCTGGAAAATGTATGGAACAATTTTCTCCTGAGCCCGGTTGAAGCAAAACGATTTGTGGATGAGATAAATCACCCGCTGGCAGGCTGGTATTTCGACATTGGAAATATCCTGCGTTACGGCTGGCCGGAGCACTGGATAAAAACCCTTAATTCGCGTATCGTGAAACTCCACATTAAGGAATTCAGTCGTGAATTGATGAATAACGAAGGATTACGAAAAGGCTTCGGTGTAAATCTTTTGGAAGGAGATAACAACTGGCCGGTTGTAATGAAAGCAGTAAGTGAAATAAATCATACAGGAGGGTGGTTAATTGCAGAAGTTCCCGGAGGCGACAGCAATCACCTGAAAGATATTTCGGAACGGATGGATAAAATAATTTCCTATTTGTAAGCATCAAAATCAATCCGAAAAATGAAGTCAAACCAATTCCTGAAAATCATCCCCCTGCTTGCGGCGGCCATTGGAATTTCACCGTCTGAAGCGCAGGAAAACCCCAACATCGTTTTCATTTTTGCCGACGACATGGGGTATGGCGATGTAAGCGCATTGAATCCGGCAGCACGTACCCAAACACCCGCAATCGACCAACTTGTCAGCAAAGGAATTACCTTCACCGAGGCGCATGCCAGTGCATCGGTTTGTACGCCGTCGCGGTACGGACTGCTCACCGGAAGGTATGCTTTTCGTTCGGAAGACGCAGCGCGCGGCATTGGCGGATTTACCGGACCGGTGATTGAACCGGAACGGGCAACTCTTGCAACAGTGCTGAAAAATGCCGGATATACCACCGCCTGCATTGGAAAATGGCATTTGGGCGTCGGTTGGCAAACGAAGGACGGAAAGGAACCGCAGTTCAATGCAAAAACAGGTTATTCCAACGTGGACTACAGCAAAAAAATAACCGGCGGCCCCAACGATTACGGATTTGATTACTCGTTTATCCACCCGGCTTCGCTGGATATCCCACCCTACTTGTTTCTCCGCAACCACGAAGCAGTTGACGCGGATATGATACTAACTACCGACCACTATCCTGCAAGAAAAGAGTACACCGAATTTGCATGGGATAAAAAACACAGCAACGACGAGGCCGTTTACTGGGA
>CAYRBS010000479.1:0-1685 GCA_964422335.1 uncultured Mariniphaga sp.
TTTTTGGGTGGCAGATGGGATTTGAACCCACGACCTCTGGAACCACAATCCAGCGTTCTAACCAACTGAACTACAACCACCATTTTATTTGCGGTGCAAATATAATATTTTTCTTTTTTTTTCGCTTTCAAATAACCATTAATTAATCGGGAAGCGTATTTTTGATAAAAATCATTTTGATATGATGAACACGGACAAAGATGCTGTAATTTGTTTTGGAGAAGTGCTTTGGGACATGTTACCTGGTGGCCCTCAGCCTGGCGGTGCGCCTATGAATGTTGGCATACATTTAAAAAAGCAGGGACTGAGCCCTGTTGTTGTCAGTAAAACCGGAAACGATAAAGAAGGCGACCGGCTAAAACAGTTTTTAGAAAAAGAAGGCCTGGGGACCGGGATGATTGAAACCGATCCGGAACTTCCCACCAGCCAGGTTTTGGTGCACCTCGATGCGGATAAAAATGCCACCTATGAAATATGTGAGCCTGTAGCCTGGGACAATATTCTGTCCAACAGCGAAATGGAGAAAATGGCTGAAGGGGCCGGGTTGCTTGTGTTTGGTACGCTTGCTTCGCGCAACGCACCCACACGCAATACCCTGCGGCAACTGCTGGAAAATACTTCTGCCATCCGGCTGCTGGATGTGAATTTACGCCCTCCTTATGACCATCCCGGTATAGTTGAACCGCTGCTTCGGTTGGCTGATTTTGTGAAGTTAAACAATGAAGAGTTGGCTCAGATTGCTTCCTGGCAGGGACGGGAAGGCGATGAATCATCGCTTATGCATTGGCTGTCCGATTTTTATCGTTGCGAAGATGTTTGTGTTACCCGCGGAGCAAATGGTGCAGCTCTGCTAACCGGCGGGGAATTTTTCGAACATAACGGGTTTAAAGTGAATGCTGTAGATACAGTGGGTGCCGGCGATTCATTTCTTGCCGGGCTGATTGCCGGCCTTGCAGCGAAACGATCACCCCGGGAATCGCTGGAACATGCCTGTGCCACGGGAGCTTTTGTGGCTTCCCGGAAAGGGGCGGTTCCTGATTATTCAGAAAAGGACATTGAAGCTATCCGGAGATTGGGAAAGGGAGAAACTACCTGAAGTGCCTTTAAAAGCATTTAAAATCACATGTGCCGGAATGGGGCTGCTTAATTCAGGAAAATTGAGTAATTTTGATATTGTAAAATGAAATTTTATGAAACGGTATTTATTATTGATAGCTTTTCTGTTTGTGACAACCCTGGCTTTCGGGCAAGGTTACACGCAGGCTTTGGGAATCAGGGGAGGGCTTACCCCTGGTGTGGAGTACCGTTACTACACAAGCGATAAAAACTCACTGAAAGCACTGGTGGGCATCCGCGACCGTGGTTTACAACTCTATGCTCTGACTGAATTTTACCAGTTCGATTTATTTCCTTTTTCGTACCAGCTGGTGTTTTTTTATGGTTTTGGGTTACATGGAGGATATGAAAGCTGGGACGAAGAGAGGCTTCAGAACGGCGATCGAAGTTTTGTTACCCGTTCGTCGCTACTCGCCGGGGTAGATGGACTGGTTGGGCTGGAGTATATTTTTTATGAAGCACCGGTTATCCTCGGAGTGGAGGCGAAACCTTATGTGGATGTATTTGGGAGGGAGGATCTAAAAATTCAACCGTTTGATTTTGCGTTTACTGTTAAATATATATTTTAA
>CAYRBS010000480.1:0-1677 GCA_964422335.1 uncultured Mariniphaga sp.
TTCGGATTCATGTAAATGCTTTTTCTGGAAAACAAAGGTAGAAAAGATTTTTTTGAACTGGTGAGCGGCCATGGAAGCAGGTGGGCCGGGAGTCCGTTCCAAATGCTACCTGATATTTCCTCCAGTATCGCATACTCATCGAAAAATATCATTAAACACCTATAAATAAACTATATAAGATTAAGGATATTAAATTTATCTTTTTTGTTTTATCATTATTAACTGGATAAAAATGTGCTTGAATTCTTTTTTATCTTGATAAAAGTGTAACAAAATACATTTTTATCAAGATAAATATGTAATTTTGCTAAAAATATGATTGCCTTTATTATGAAAAGAGATAAACTTGAAGATTTAAAAGCCTGGAAAGAAAGCAAGTACAGAAAACCTTTAATTTTGCGCGGCGCCAGGCAAACAGGTAAAACCTGGCTTTTAAAAAAATTTGGAGGGACGTTCTTCAGTAATTATGTATATGTAAACTTTGAAGAACATACAAATCTTCAGGATTTGTTCAAAATCGATTTTGATATAAACAGAATTATTACAACGCTTCAGATCCATTCTCAGGAAACCATTAAACCTGGTAAAACGCTGATAATTTTAGATGAAATTCAGTCGGCAGATAAAGGCATCACTTCGCTTAAATATTTCCAGGAAAATGCCCCGGAATACTATGTGGCGGCTGCGGGTTCTCTGTTGGGAATGGGTCTTCATAATAAAAATTCTTTTCCGGTAGGGAAAGTAAATTTTTTGGATCTTCGTCCGATGTCCTTCAATGAATTTATGAATGCTGTGGGTGAAGAAAAATTGTCAGAAGCCCTGGTAAATAAAAAATGGGATATCGTTTCCGTTTTTCATGAAAAGCTCATTGAATATCTGCGATACTATTTTTACACTGGCGGAATGCCTGAAGTTGTTAAAATTTTTAATGAAACCCGGAATTGGAACTTGATTAGACAGACTCAGCATAATATTTTGCATTCTTATGAAAGTGATTTTGCAAAACATGCACCCAATGAAATTGTTCCGCGGCTAAGAATGGTTTGGCAAAGCATTCCTGCACAGTTGGCAAAGGAAAATAAAAAATTCATTTATGGCCTTTTAAGGGAGGGTGCTCGGGCTAAAGAATATGAGATGGCCATTCAATGGCTGGTAGATTCTGGTTTACTTCTGAAATGTCACCGGATTGAAAAGCCACATTTACCGCTGATTGCTTATCAGGACTTATCAGTTTTCAAACTCTTTCTTCATGATGTTGGTTTATTGGGGGCTATGGCGGGTTTAAACTCCCAAACCCTTATTGACGGTGATAAAATTTTTACTGAGTTCAGAGGTGCATTTACCGAACAATTCGTCATGCAACAACTTGCAGTGAAAGACAATCGTTATATTTTTTACTGGACGAATAAAAGAAGTACTTCTGAAGTAGATTTTGTAATACAGGACGAGGGAGCAATCGTTCCTATCGAAGTAAAATCAGGTAAAAATCTTCGTTCCCGGAGTTTCAGGCTGTTTTACGAAAAATACAAACCCGGTACCGCAATTCGCACATCTCCCTTAAGATATCAAGAAGAAGGCTGGATGACGAATATCCCATTATATGGGTTAATTTAAGTCCTGGGCAAAGCCAATTCCCTGTTTTGCCCTTTCACTTTTTCCTTGTATTTTTGCGTCTCA
>CAYRBS010000481.1:0-1675 GCA_964422335.1 uncultured Mariniphaga sp.
GTGGGTGCCTGAAACTAAAAAAGCCGAACTGGATGCTTACCTGGAGGAAAACCAGATTTTGTACACAGCAGATAAACCCTCGAAGGATGACAAAGTTCCTATTTTGTTGAAAAACAACCGGTTTTCAAGGTTGTACGAAATTATCGGGAAGTTGTACGAACTGCCAAATCATAAAGAGCTGGATCTGGTGCCGTTTTTTGCACCTTTTTACATGATGTTTTTCGGATTCTCACTGGGCGATGCCGGTTACGGTTTGTTCATTATTGCGTTAGCTGAAATATTCAAACGGAAAAAGCCGGCCCTGCGATCTGTATTGAGTCTGGCCCAATGGCTGGGGCTGGGTACCGTTATTTTTGGAGCGCTTACGGGAACTTTCTTCGGTATCGATCTAATCAATGCTGATATTCCCTGGCTCGAAAGTGCAAAGGCCTATATGATAGATACAAATCAACTTTTTAACCTGGCCATTATTCTGGGGGGAGTCCAGATTCTTTTTGGCATGGTTCTGAAAGTGATTAATATTTCACGAGTAAGAGGGTTTTTGTATTCCCTTTCAACCATTGGGTGGCTGATACTTATTATTGGGCTGGGATCTGTTTTCGGTATGAAAACCACTGGTATGATTTCCCCGCAGAGTGCCAGCCTTGCGCAGAGTATAGTCCTGGTGGTGGCCGGAGTGTTCATATTGCTGTTAAATCATCCGAAGCGGAATATCTTCATTAATTTCGGCGCCGGTTTGTGGGATGTGTACAGCATGGCTACCAGTTTGCTGGGAGATATCCTCTCGTACATCCGGCTGTTCGCGCTGGGAGTTTCCAGTGCAATCCTTGGTCTGGTGTTCAACAGCATGGCCCTCACAATGAGGCCCGATAATGTAATACTCGGACCACTGGTGATGATTATCATTTTGGTTATTGGCCACAGTATCACCATTTTCATGGCTGGGTTGGGAGCGTTTGTGCACCCTATCCGTTTAACGTTTGTGGAATTTTATAAAAATGCCGGATTTACCGGCGGGGGCAAGGCTTACAATCCTTTTGCAGAGCCAACCTCAAAAACAACAGAATAAATAAACAAGTAATAACATTTAAAATAGATCAAGAATGGAACCTATTGTTTTAGCTTACATTGGAATTGGATTAATGGTCGGCCTTTCAGGGGTTGGCAGTGCATTTGGTACCTCAATAGCGGGTAACGCGTCTGTTGGGGCGATGAAAAAGAATAACGAGGCTTTCGGGAGCTATATTTTGCTCACAGCGTTGCCAGGTAGCCAGGGGCTTTATGGTTTTGCCGGGTACTTTCTGCTCGACAGCTTTGGTTTGTTACAAACAGACATTGGCTGGGGAATTGCCGCTTCAGTTTTTGGCGCCGGACTGGCCCTGGGCATTGTAGGCCTGTTGTCGTCCATCCGTCAGGGACAAGTTTGTGCCAATGGTATTGCTGCCGTTGGTTCGGGACACGACGTAGCAGGTAAAACGCTTATACTTGCCGTATTCCCCGAGCTTTATGCGATTATCGCGCTGGCTGCTACCTTCCTTATTGGGAATGCAGTTGCCGTTTAACGCGAAAACCAAAAACAAGTTTAACATTTTTTCCGGCAGGGGATTAATTTTTCCGCCGGTTAAGAAATAACTTTGGGTATCCATTGTCAGTAATTGGCAATGGATATTTTTTT
>CAYRBS010000482.1:0-1664 GCA_964422335.1 uncultured Mariniphaga sp.
TTTGACTTTTCATCCGGAGTTTTTTTCAACGCCCAATTTATTATTTTTGTGGTTTCATCGAAAAAGAAAAGAATGAACAAAGACTTTACAAAAACCAACTATCGGCTGCAATCGGTTAAAACCGGGAAGATATTTGATGACAACACCTGGACGCTGGATGCTCCGGGCGAAACAGAACCTACACTCATCCGGGCGGTTTATGAAAAAACACAACTCGATGTAAAAAACGGTTTAGCAGGGTTGTACCGGTTTGCCGACTGGCTACCCATTGGACGCACCCTGAATGGTTCGTCGGCCCCGGTGACGTATAAAAGTGAAGGACTGGCGGCAGAGTTGGGGTTGAATAACCTGTGGGTTACCTTCAGCGGTTACTGGCCCGAGCGGGGTGCAGAAATGACGACTTGCAGTTTCAAAGAGACGGAAGCCTACTCGGTATGCGGGCGCATGACACCCGATATGGACAAAATATTGGTTGTCGCTTCTGCCGGTAATACTTCCCGTTCATTTGCAAAAGTTTGTTCCGATAATAATATTCCGTTGCTGCTTTGTGTCCCCGAGGACAATCTCAGTGCCTTGTGGTTTGATAAACCGCTGAACGATTGCGTAAAACTGATAAGCAGCCGCTCGGGCAGCGATTATTTTGACGCGATTCACCTTTCGAATATAGCCGCGGGGATAGAAGGATTTATCCCTGAGGGAGGCGCCAAAAATGTGGCCCGCCGCGACGGGATGGCCACCACAGTGCTTTCGGCGGTAACCACCATCGGGCAAATTCCGCAATATTATTTTCAGGCCGTGGGGAGCGGCACCGGCGCCATTGCAGCCTGGGAAGCCAATTTGCGGTTGCTGGCCGACGGACGGTTTGGCGACAATAAAATGAAACTGATGGTTTCGCAAAACGCCCCGTTCATCCCGTTGTACGATGCCTGGAAAGCAGGTTCCCGTGCCATGCTCCCGATGGATGAAACGCTGGCCCGCGAACAAGTGGAAGAAATAGATGCCAAAGTATTGTCAAACAGGAAACCTCCTTACCCGATTATTGGCGGCCTTTTCGATGCCCTGACCGATTCCGGCGGGGATGTATTGGTTGCCTCCAATGAGCAGGCCCGGGACGCTGCCCGGTTGTTCGAAAAAACAGAAGGCGCCGATATTCATCCTGCATCCGCCGTGGCAACGGCAACACTCATTGAAGCAGTCAGGAGCGGGAAACTCAGTAAGGATGCGCTTGTGATGCTGAATATTACGGGTGGAGGTGAAAAGAAATTCAAAGCGGAAAAAGAACTTTTTTTCCTGAAACCCGATCTGGTTTTCGATATCGATCCGAATCCCGAAACAGTAAAATCAAAAGTGATGAAACTGTTTGATATTTAACACTTATACGTGCCAAATATTTAACCGGTATTATAGGTGGTTTTTAAACTTTTGTCGTCAATATTACAGAAACGATATATAAACGAATCATTCTCCGTCATGAAAATGCTCAAAATCTCATTCCAACTTTTTCTTGTTTTTATAGGTGTATTTCTTATTTCATGTAGCCGTTACACCGATTATTCCACCGTTTCGTGGGAAGAGGACGAAAATCCGCCGTGGGAAGACCCGGGTGTTTATGAAATAAACCGTGAAGCACCGCGTGCCCGTTTTATTCCATATGCAAATGAGGA
>CAYRBS010000483.1:0-1663 GCA_964422335.1 uncultured Mariniphaga sp.
TTTGTTAGTAGGCCTGTCGGAGATGGTTTTTTTGTGAGTTTTTTTATATTTACATATGTTATTGCATAAAAACCAAAACAATCCATCAAAATGAGGAGATTTATCAAAGGATTGCTGATTCTTCAGCTGATTATTACCGCCGCCTGTAGCCAGGGAAGTAAGAAACAAACCGGCAGCTCATCCGGCGATCTTCCCCGGATAGCTATTTGTGGCCTGGCAATTGAATCGAGTACTTTTTCTCCCGCACAATCTCACGAAGAAGACTTTCGCACGCGCCGGGGCGATGAAATATTTTCGTACTATCCTTTTTTATCGGAGGACTCCCCCAACCGGAAACGGGCGGAATGGATTCCCACCCTGCGCGGCCATGCTATTCCGGGAGGGATTGTTACGCGCGAAGCGTATGAGTCGTTGGTGACAGAAACTCTTGAAAGACTTGAAAAAAATGGTCCGTACGACGGGATATTTTTTGACATACACGGTGCCATGAGTGTGGTGGGACTCGATGATCCGGAGGGAGATTTTATCGTTCGGATTCGTGAAGTAGTAGGGAAAAAACCGGTGATTTCCACTTCGATGGACCTGCACGGCAATGTGAGCCGGCGGCTGGCTGCCAATACCGACCTGATTACCTGCTACCGCATGGCGCCACATGAAGATGCGCTGGAATCGAAACAGCGGGCGCTCGAAAATCTGCTGGACCGCCTGGAAAACGGAAAAGGAAAACCGGAATACAAAGCCTGGATTCCGGTGCCCATTTTATTGCCCGGCGAAAAAACAAGCACCCGCATTGAACCGGCCAAAAGTCTGTATGCCAAGGTTGATCCGCTTACAAAGCAGGAAGGCGTAATTGATGCAGCCATCTGGGTAGGTTATGCCTGGGCCGACGAACCGCGAAACCACGGAGTAGTAATGGTTACCGGTGATGATAAGGAGAAAGTGACTAGCACAGCAGAAGAATTGGCTGAAAATTTCTGGGAAGTGCGGAATGATTTTGAATTTGTGGCCCCGGTGGCCCCGCTCGGTGAATGCCTCGACAAAGCAGTGAAAAGTGAAAAACAGCCTTTTATTATCAGCGATATGGGCGACAATCCCACGGCTGGCGGGGCAGGAGATGTTACCTGGACACTGGAAAAAATTCTCGCCCGCCCGGAATTTAAGTCCGAAAACGGGCCATCCCTGATTTATGCCTCCATCCCCGGCCCCGGATTCATTGAAAAAGCTGTTGAAGCCGGAGTGGGAAATAAAGTAGAAGCTTTTGCCGGCGCCAATATCGACGACCGTTTTGCCCCTCCTGTAAAACTTTCCGGTACAATAAAGGCTATTGAACACGGTGATTCAAATGCGGAAACGGAGGTAGTGGTTCAGCAGGGAAGTGTTCAAGTTATTGTAACCAAAAAACGCAAACCTTATCATTACGAAAAAGATTTTACACGGCTTGGACTGAATCCGCGCGAAACCGACATAGTGGTTGTAAAAATAGGCTACCTGGTGCCCGAATTGTACAACATGCGGGGCGACTGGATTATGGCTCTGACTCCGGGTGGCGTGGATCAGGATTTGGAACGACTGGGATATAAACGAATTAACAGGCCGATGTTCCCGCTGGATAAAGATATGGAAGACCCGGATTTAACGGCCCGGCTGGTTCCGTCGTCCGATG
>CAYRBS010000484.1:0-1661 GCA_964422335.1 uncultured Mariniphaga sp.
CCCAACATTATCCTCATTCTCACCGACGACCAGGGCTGGGGTGACTTGAGCATTTCGGGAAACACCAACCTTGAAACGCCCAACATCGACCGGCTGGCGGAAACAGGCGTCACTTTCGACCAGTTTTTTGTCAGCCCGGTTTGCTCGCCCACCCGCGCAGAACTGCTGACAGGCCGTTACCATCCGCGCGGCGGGGTTTATTCCACTTCGGCCGGCGGCGAAAGGCTGGATTTGGATGAAACAACCATTGCCGATTTTTTCAAAAAAGCGGGCTATGCCACCGCAGCTTACGGGAAATGGCACAACGGAATGCAACCTCCCTACCATCCCAACGCACGCGGATTTGACGATTTTTACGGTTTTTGCTCCGGCCACTGGGGAGACTATTTCAGTCCGATGCTTGAACACAACGGCGAAATTGTAAAGGGAAACGGGTTTGTGGTGGATGACTTCACCGAGCGCGGAATGGAATTCATCGAAAAAAACAGAGACCGGCCCTTTTTCCTCTACCTGCCGTACAACACTCCGCACAGCCCCATGCAGGTACCCGACAGGTGGTGGGACAGGTTTGAAAACAAAGAAATGGAAATGCTTCACCGGGAACCGGAAAAAGAAGATATTCCATTTACCCGGGCTGCACTGGCTATGTGCGAGAACATTGACTGGAATGTGGGGCGGGTGATTGAAAAAATTGAAAATACCGGTCTTTCGGAAAACACCATCATTATTTACCTTTCAGACAACGGGCCCAACAGCTGGCGATGGAACGGCGGCATGAAAGGCAGAAAAGGCGCTACCGATGAAGGGGGTGTGCGCGTACCCATGTTCATGAAATGGGACGGCGTTTTGCCACCCGGAAAAAAAATCGAAAAAATTGCCGGTGCCATCGATCTGCTGCCCACCCTGGCCGATTTGGCCGGAATTGACCTGGAACCGGAAAAACCACTCGACGGAACAAGCCTGGAACCTTTGCTGACTGAAAACAATCCGGGATGGGAAGAAAGGCTTCTGTTCAGCCACTGGGGAAAAAGAACAAGTGTGCGCAGCCAGCGATTCAGGCTCGATAACGAAGGGAAGTTATACGATATGGAAAGCGATCCCGGACAACATGAGAATGTTTCTGAAAAATTTCCGGAGATTTCAAATCAATTGTTACAAGCCCAAAAACATTGGGAAAATGAAGTTTTAAGCGAAATGCCCGAAACCGAATCACGGCCTTTCACGATCGGCTATCCGGATTTCCCGTTCACCCAGTTGCCTGCCCGCGACGGAGTGGCACACGGTAACATTCAACGTTCGAACCGGTTCCCCAACGACTCCTTCTTCACAAAATGGACCAGCACTTCCGACAGTATTACCTGGGAAGTGGAAGTCCTGGAAGAAGGCGATTTTGAGGTGGAAATCTATTATACTTGTCCTCCTGAAGATACCGGGGCTGTATTCGAATTAAAATTTGCCGGCGAAAAGCTTTCGGGAAAAATCACCGATGCACACGATCCACCAGTAACCGGTATGGAAAACGACCGGGTAGAACGTATGGAATCGTATGTAAAAGATTTTAAACCGATGAAAATGGGAACGATTCACCTGAAAAAAGGCAAAGGAACGCTCCGTCTGAAAGCTGATTCTGTTCCCGGCTCCCAGGTTATGGATTTCAGGTT
>CAYRBS010000485.1:0-1661 GCA_964422335.1 uncultured Mariniphaga sp.
CTACTCTTCGAAATGGTAGAGGAAAGTTACAAGCGCGTCGTAAGCAGGTTTTTTCTGGCCTTCGATATCTACAATTATTTTTACCTGAATTTTGGCAATTCCCCGCAGATTTCTGATATCGTTAAGCGAAACACGGGCCCTTATTTTGTCGTTTACAACTACCGGTTGCTGAAAACGCAGTTTTTCAATTCCGTAGTTGACTATCATTTTTACATTTCGTACGTCCACAATGGAATACCACAGGTAGGTGAGCATGGACACCGTAAGATACCCGTGGGCAATGGTGTTTTTAAAGGGCGATTCTTTGGCTGCCCGTTTGGGATCGGTGTGTATCCACTGGTAGTCGAGGGTAGCATCGGCAAACTTATCGATTTGGTCCTGGGTGATTTGAATGTATTCCGATACTCCTATTTCTTTGCCAAGGTAGGATTCAAACTCTTTGTAGTTGTTAATGATAGTTTTTTCCATGTTGTGTTGAAATTTATGGCTGCAAAATAAGGCATTTTCCTGCTGTTTAGGAAGGAATAATCCTGACAACCGCTAAAAAGAAAAAGGATTTGCAACAATTGTCGGAATTTTTATACTGAATGTTCCAAATTTAGATACTTCTGATTTTTCCAAAATTATTTCTCACCTTTGCAGCCACTTTTTTACGGGTATGAACAATATATTTAAAAGCACTACTTTTTTGGCAATCCTCGCAACCTGGTTGTGGTCAACCGCGTTTGTGGGCGTAAAAATCGGACTGGAATACCACACCCCGTTTCAGTTTGCCGGTACCCGGTTTTTTATTTCGGGGGTGTTGTTATTTTTGATATTTGGTAAATTCCGGAGGTTCTATTCAGAAATAAAAAACAACCTGAAGTTAGTGGTGCTGGTTTCAATAATACAGATTTTTTTCCAATACGCCTTGTTCTACAGCGGTTTGAACCTGGTGCCCGGTGCGCTGGGCGCTTTAATTATCGGGTCGTCGCCATTATTTGTTGCCATTGTGGCCCATTTTGCTTTTCATAACGATAAAATGACACCGCTTAAAACCTTCAGCATTCTGATTGGAGTGGCCGGAATTGCTATTATCACACTGGGACGCACAAATGTTGAAATGAAAGGCGAACTCGAATTACTTGGTATCGGGTTACTTTTGGCGAACAATCTTATGGCGGGTTATGCCAATGTGCTGGTTTCCAAATCCCCGGGTGGAGTTTCCCCGCTTGTGCTCAGTTCAACTTCCTTAATGGCAGGCGGATTAATGTTATTCCTGGTTTCCATTCCGGTGGAGGGCCTGAATATGGGGCCTTACCCTGCAGAGTATTATGTTGCACTGGCATGGCTCAGTTTTTTATCGGCGGCGGCTTTTTCTATCTGGTTTGTTTTATTAAAACGCCCCGGTGTAAAAGTTTCCATCCTGAATGTCTGGAAGTTTCTTATCCCCGTTTCCGGCGCAATTCTAAGCTGGTTACTCCTTGAAAATGAGCACCCCGATATTGTTTCCATTATCGGGATGGTTGTAATTGCCATTTCCCTGCTTGCATTGGGTTTTGCCAACCGGAAAGCAGCGCAAAAAGAAAGCCGGCTCTCATTGGATAAACCGGCCTGAATTATTACCTGTGAGGTTCCGTTTGCTTACCCTTCACCCGCTTTTAATTTTCAGGAATTTTTTG
>CAYRBS010000486.1:0-1651 GCA_964422335.1 uncultured Mariniphaga sp.
ACCTGAGCTTCTACTGTAAGCATGCCAACCATGGCAATGCCAAATAGCATTAGCGCAATTTTCTTCATAAATAAAATTTTAATTATTAAATACTCACTCTTAAAGGCGGCTAATATAAAGAAAAAAATCACTGAATTAACATATTTTCACAACTATTTGAATTAATTATACTATTGTTCAGGCTCCTACAGCTGTACCTGCATGCGGGAATTTCAGCATCTTTCAAATTTATTATCCCCAAAAAGCGGTAAAAAATATTTTTCAGTATCTTAACGGCGTGGAATTAATCGCAATCAATTAAACAAAAAATAAATACCGTTTCTATGAAAAAATTAGTATCCCTGCTTGCTGTTGTATTCATCTCAACAATAACTGCATTTTCGCAGCAACCAATTAACGTAGTAATAATTGGCGCTCACCCGGACGACAGTGACATTCGCGCCGGCGGAACCGCTATTAAATATGCAAATGCCGGACATAATGTATTGTTTGTTTCACTGACCAACGGCGACGCCGGGCATCACGAAAAAGGCGGAGGGGCACTGGCCCGTATCAGGCGCGCCGAAGCAGAAGAAGCAGGCAAACGTTTTGGCGTAGAATACATTGTGCTGGACAACCACGACGGGGAATTGATGCCCACGCTTGAAAACAGGTTGAAAATTATCCGGATAATCAGGAATTGGAAAGCCGATGTGGTAATTGGCCCCCGCCCCAACGATTACCATCCCGACCACCGAAACGCTGCTATTCTGGTACAGGATGCTGCCTACATGGTAATTGTGCCAAATGTAGCCTCAGATGTTGAGCCCCTGGAAAAAAATCCCTTCTTTTTGTATGCTGAAGACAGATTCCAAAAACCTTATCCTTTTCAACCCGATATTGCTGTCGATATCTCCGATGTTTTCGATCAGAAAATTTACGGTATTGCTGCACATGAATCGCAAATGTTTGAGTGGCTGCCCTGGACCGGCGGACGGCTCGATGAAGTGCCCGAAACAGAAGAAGCCCGCCTGGAATGGCTGGCCGAATGGCGAAAACCCAGCATTACGGAACAGACCGAAAAATCGCTGGAAAAATGGTATGGCCCCGATAAGGCTGCCAACGTTAAAGTGGCCGAAGCATTTGAAATTTGCGAATACGGGAGAAGGCCTTCGGATGAAGAGATAAAAAAGCTGTTCCCCTTTTTTGATTAAAGAAGAATTATTAACAGCAAAATGACAATCAGCGCCCCGGAAGAAATGTAAATGCCGCTGCCCCTGATTGCTTCCCCCTCAGCAGGTGCTTGTGCATCACTTTTTGCCAGGGCATCCATGTCTTTTTTTATTGAACGTACCTCTTTCCGTAACGCTTTCTTTTCTGCCGCACTCAGCGCTGAATGGTCCATTGCTTTTATTTCCGTTAAGCGGGATTCCATCGTCTCTAAAATATCCATCGATTCGATTTCGGCTAAGCGGGTTTCCAAATTACCGGCTTCCAATGATTCCATGAAATTCGCATTCTTCATTAAAAGCCTGTCCATTTTCTCATCTGCTTTCGCCTGTGTTTGAACCAAAAACATAAACAGCGCTGCTGACATTAAAACCAAACTTATTTTTTTCATCGCATTCAATTTTTATTGGTGAATTTTTAACAGGTACAATTTAATGTATAT
>CAYRBS010000487.1:0-1643 GCA_964422335.1 uncultured Mariniphaga sp.
CGGCATGCCAGAAAATATTTTTCCCAAAATCATTTTTAATTAATCATTTGTTCTTTATATTTGAATGATTGTATTAAACAAAAGTTTATTCTGTAAAAATTATGAAAGACATAAAGTTGAAAACAGATGTGTTGGTTATTGGCAGCAGTGCAGCCGGTTTGGTTGGTGCCATAACCGGAAAAAGGGTGTATCCCGAAAAAAAGTTTACCGTTGTTACCAGGTTTCCCAAAACGCTTATTCCATGTGGCATTCCTTATATTTTTGGAACTTTGGGTAATTCGGATAACGACATTATGCCGGCAGATAAAATGTTTGAGGCAAACAACATTGATATGCTGGTGGATGAAGCGGAAGCTATTCAGTTAAAAGAAAAAAATGTCCGGTTTAAATCGGGCAAAATCATTGAATACGATAAATTGGTAATTGGGACCGGTTCGCTTCCCATTCAGCCTTCATGGTTAAAAGGTGCCGGACTGAAAAATGTTTTCACTGTACCAAAAAACAAGGATTATCTTGATGGATTGCACAAAAAACTGAATGAGGTTCAAAAGGTAGTTGTTATTGGCGCCGGTTTTATTGGGGTTGAAATTTCTGACGAATTGAAAAAAGCAGGAAAAGAGGTGACCCTGGTTGAAAAACTTCCCCACATTTTAGGATTGGCATTTGATGTGGATATTTCAGAAAGGGTTACTATGCTGTTGGAAGACCGGGGTGTGAGGGTTAAAACAGAAATGCTGGTCACTGAAATTAGTGGAAATGGAAAGGTGGACGGGGTACTTCTCGAAAGCGGCGAAAAAATTGAAGCGGAGGCAGTTATCCTGGCTATGGGCTACAAGCCGAACACAAAACTGGCTGCCGGGGCCGGTCTTCCGGTAAGCGACAAAGGTTTCATAAAGGTGGACGATTATATGCGCACTTCCGATCCTGATGTATTTGCGGTGGGCGATTGTGCCGAAAAACGCGATTTTATTACCCGTAAACCTTCTCCGGTAATGCTGGCATCAACCGCTTGTGCCGAAGCCCGGATAGCCGGGATGAACCTGTTCAAACTTTCGGCCATAAAAACGTTTATTGGTACCATCTCTATTTTTTCTACAGCCATCGGAACCAATGGCTTTGGGGTAGCCGGAATTACCGAAACGCAGGCAAAGGCCGAAAATTTCGACTTTGTTACAGGTACATTCGAAGGAATCGACAGGCATCCCGGGGCACTGAATGACGTGCATCATCAGTTTGTGAAGCTGGTAGTTGGAAAAGAATCGGGGGTGATTTTGGGTGGCGAAGTATATGGCGGACTTTCGGCAGGCGAACTTACCAACACCCTTGGAATCATCGTTCAAAACCGGATGACATTGAATTCGCTGCTTACAGCACAGTTTGGGACCCATCCGCTGCTCACTGCCTCCCCGGCCGGATATCCGCTGGTAAAGGCAGCTGAAAGTGCAGCTGGCCGAATTATGTTCAAATAATAAAACAAAAAAAATACATTTAAATGAAACCGGTAATTCGTCAGAAAGTAAATACAGTGATTGACATAGTAATGTTCGTGGTGATGGTTGCACTGGCGGTTATCGGTTTCCTTATTCGTTACACACTCCTTTCGGGAGCTGAACGGTGGGAAAGATTTGGCCGGAATATGGATA
>CAYRBS010000488.1:0-1636 GCA_964422335.1 uncultured Mariniphaga sp.
TGGTTTTTAACTGGAAGCTGGGATACGATACCCAGGTAAATGAAGACTTGAGGCTCCGCGGTACAGTTTCCGGATACCATGTGGGGGAAGGCCACAGCGGCTCTACATTGTGGGATGGCGACCGTGCCGGCGCACGTTATTACAACGTAATGCAAACTACCGAAGCCTCGGGCGACAACTTCCGCTCAGGACGCTGGAGCCCCGGTGCCAATCAAACGGAGATGAACAGTTACATGCTCAACTTATTTGCTCAGTTTCACGGACTGGAAGTTTTCGGAATATATGAATCGATGAACGGTGTAAGGAACGATGCCGATCAGAATTTTACCCAAACGGCCCTTCAGGCCATTTACCGGTTAGGAAGTTTTTATGTAGGAACCCGCCTCAACAAAGTATCCAATAACGATGGTTCAGAAGTAAACCGTACCAATATTGGCGGTGGATGGAACATGGTGGATAACGTAGTGGTAAAACTCGACTATGTAACACAGAAATATGACGGACCCGCCCATGGAGACATTGACGGAGGAAAATTTAATGGCGTGGTGCTCGAAGCAGCCATTTCATTCTAACTTTTTTTAGTAGTGTGCAAAGGGTTGTCCGGATGCAAAGTTCGGGCACCCTTTTTTAATTTTTTTAGAAATACGTTTTAATGGTGAAGTTTTTCAAATACAGCTTGTTCCTGGCAGCAGCCATGTTGTTGCACCTGGCTAATTATGCAGCGGGTGATGATAAATCCGGTGGGGAAGCTGAATCGGAAAACTATATCTTAATTAAAGGTTCCACCAATATAAATCAGTTTCAGCTTATGAACGAGAATCCTGAGATTAACCAGGAGGCTCATACAAATGAGGATGAAAAACCCCACCGGGATATCCGTATTTCTGTTCATGAATTTACAGCCTCTAACAACCGGATGCTCAAAGATTTTCAGGAGATGCTCAGTGCTTCGGAATATCCATATATTACCATATCCATTGAGCCAAGAGAACTGGCCAACTTTGATGAAACCTCGGGGATGACCAACTTTAAAACAAAAATTTCTATTGCCGGAGTTTCACGCCAGTACGAAATTCCCTGCCAGGTTATTTCGAACGAAGACTCGGGATATGTTTTAAAAGGAGAAAAAAAAATTGAACTCTCAGATTTTAACCTGGATCCTCCCGAAAAAGTTTTTGGGGCAATAAAAGTCAACAATGAGGTTTTTATTAACTTTGCTTTTCAGTTTCGTTCGGGCGATATTTTAACAAAAAAATAAGTCAATTGAAATTTAGCACAAAAACAAGATATGGAATCAGGGCAGTTCTTGAAATTGCGCTAAATGCTGACGTAAATGGCATTTATCAAAAAGAAATTGCCAAAAACCAGGAAATATCTTATAAATACCTCGATCAAATATTAAGTTCGCTTAAAGTTGCCGGACTGGTTACCAAAGCAGCAGGACGAAAAAGCGGGTATGTTTTAACCCGTGAACCCCATGAAATTACCGTATATGATGTTCATGTAGCTTTTGAGCCGGGTATTTGTGTGATAGATTGCCTTGCTCCGAACTTTTCGTGCAACCGGGAAAAGTTCTGTTCCCTGAGAGGTTTTTGGGGGCAATTGAACAACCAGATAATTGAATATTTTAAATCGA
>CAYRBS010000489.1:0-1634 GCA_964422335.1 uncultured Mariniphaga sp.
CATTATTTTACTCCAAGTTATTTCCTTTAACAAGCAATGATTTTATTCTCATTATATATCTTTGCTTAAGTTTAATTGTGACCTGAGACTGGCGGGGGAAGTAAACACCTGGCCGGTTTTCTCTTAAACCGAAGCAATCTGATTTGCACGAATTAATTACATGATGGTAAACCTGGGAATTGTTTTTAAAGTCATCAGCCGGAACCTTTTTATTGTTACTGCCGCATTGTTTGCCTGTATTGGAGTTGCCCTGATATATAAAGAGAATACCTGGCCGTTTATTTATACAATGGCCATTACGGCAATTATGGGTATTACTTTTTATTTTTTTTCAAAAAGACTGGAAAGTGACGTTGAAATTGGAAAGCGGGAGGCCTATCTATCGGTTACTTTTTCATGGTTTTTCATTGCATTGGCAGGCAGTCTTCCCTTTTTGTTTTCGGGCACTATCCCTGCGTTTGTAAATGCGTTTTTTGAATCGGTTTCGGGCTTTACCACCACCGGGGCTACCATTCTCACCGAAATCGAATCCCTGCCAAAATCTATTTTATTCTGGCGCAGCCTCACCCACTGGATCGGCGGCATAGGCATTATTGTTCTTTTTATTGTAGTTATGCCGTCGTTACACATTGGGGGCTACCACTTATTTACCCTGGAATCTTCTTTCCAGGATAAAATCCATCCCAAAATCAGATCGGTAGGTCAGCGGCTGCTGTTTATTTATGTTTTTCTTACCATTCTGGAAACTATTTTATTGATGTTGGGAGGGATGAATCTTTTTGAAAGCGTATGTCATGCTTTTGGCACGGTGGCCACCGGAGGATTTTCTCCCAAAAACACCAGCATTAGCGACTATTCCCCTTACATTCAGTATGTAATAATGATTTTTATGTTTCTGGGAGGAATCAACTTCATCATTCATTATTATTTATTGAAGCGTAATTTTAAAAAAGCCAAAGAAAATGAAGAGGTAAAATTCTATTTATTAGTTGTTTTTATAATAGGCGCTTTTATTACCCTTGTTTTATTTTTCAACACGGAAAAATCGCTGGAAACATCCTTTCGCGAATCGTTTTTTCAGGTAATTTCAATCATTACCACTACCGGTTACACAACCACTGATTATTTACTTTGGCCTAAATTCGCATGGATTGTCATATTTTTTGCCATGTTTTTGGGAGGCAGCACCGGTTCAACCGGAGGCGGAATAAAAATGGCACGGCACCTGGTATTTTTTAAAAACCTGCAGCGGTCGTTCCGGGAAATTCTTCATCCCAAAGGCATTTTCCCGTTAAAGCTGAACAAAAATACGGTCAACGAAAAAACGAACCAATCCATTCTTTCTTTTACCACTACCTACATTCTGATTTTTTTTATTGGAAGCATTCTGCTTGCTTTCACCGGGTTAGATGGAAAAACAGCAGCCGGTTCGGCCATCGCATCCATGGGAGCAATTGGGCCCGGAATTGGCACCGTGGGGCCGGCAGCCAATTTTGCCCACCTTACAGATATGGCCAAAATAATCCTCACCCTGCTGATGGTTATCGGCCGGCTGGAAATTTACGCTGTAATTATGCTGATTACTCCTGCTTTTTGGAGAGATTGAGCGTAAAACTTTGAGCAGGTGCCGGAAG
>CAYRBS010000490.1:0-1633 GCA_964422335.1 uncultured Mariniphaga sp.
CGTGAATTCATCGAATTAAAAAAATGAGTGGCTTCCGGAAACTTTCCATAAATTACTGACTATTTGCCTTTTTGGTACAAATTCCCTACATTTAGCTTTTGATAAATAAAATACCCTGACCCATGTTGGTAAAAACCTTTGGAAGCGCAGTATTCGGCATAAATGCCACCACCATTACCATTGAAGTAGATGTTACACAAGGAATAAAATTTTTACTGGTTGGCCTGCCCGACAGTGCCGTGAAAGAGAGCCAGCAACGTATTGAATCGGCTCTGCGTCTCAATGGTTTTAAATGGCCCCGGTACAAAATCATTATCAACATGGCCCCTGCAGATATCCGCAAAGAAGGCTCTGCCTACGACCTGCCACTGGCTGCCGGTGTCCTGGCCGCTTCCAATCAAATCAGTTCCGATAAACTTGAGAAATACGTATTGATGGGGGAATTGTCGCTCGATGGTACACTCCAGCCCATAAAAGGAGTTTTGCCCATTGCTGTCAATGCCCGCAAAGAAGGTTTCGAGGGTTTCATCCTGCCCAAACAAAATGCCCGCGAGGCAGCTGTGGTTGACAAGCTGAAAGTGTATGGCGCCGAAAATCTCAGCGAGGTAATACGTTTTTTAGACGGCGGGAACAACCTGGAACAGGTTATTGTGGATACACGCGCCGAATTTTATTCCCGTATCAACAACAACCCGCTCGATTTTTCCGATGTGAAAGGCCAGGAAAACGTAAAACGGGCCCTTGAAATAGCTGCATCCGGCGGGCACAATATTATACTTATCGGCCCGCCCGGGTCGGGTAAAACGATGTTGGCGAAACGAATTCCGACGGTATTACCCCCGTTTACCCTGAAAGAAGCGCTGGAAACCACCAAAATTCATTCAGTGGCCGGAAGAATCGGAAAAGATACTTCGCTGATGACTCAACGGCCTTTCCGATCGCCCCACCATACTATCAGCGACGTCGCCCTCGTCGGGGGCGGAAACTACCCGCAGCCGGGGGAAATTTCTTTGGCGCACAACGGCGTTTTGTTTCTCGACGAACTGCCCGAATTTAAACGCACTGTACTGGAAGTGATGCGCCAACCATTAGAAGACCGGTTGATTACCATTTCGAGGGCAAAATTTTCGGTGGAATATCCCAGCAGTTTTATGCTGGTGGCTTCCATGAATCCCTGCCCCTGCGGATATTACAACCACCCCACCAAAGATTGTGTTTGCGGGCCGGGCGTGGTGCAGAAATACCTCAACAAAATTTCGGGCCCGCTGCTCGACCGCATCGATATCCACCTGGAAGTGGTGCCGGTACCGTTTAAAAAACTGGCCGAAATGGAGTCGTCTGAAAACAGCGAAACTGTTCGCAAACGTGTAATGGTGGCACGAAAAATCCAGGAAAAACGGTTTGAAGAGCACAAAGGAATTTATTCCAACGCGCAGATGAGCTCCAAACTTATCAGGAAATACGTGCAGTTAGACGAGGCCGGCAACGAGCTCATCAAAAACGCCATGGACAAACTGGGCCTTTCCGCCCGCGCTTACGACCGCATTTTAAAAGTATCCCGCACCATTGCCGATTTGGAAAACGAAGAACACGTGCTGGCACATCACCTTTCGGAAGCCATTCATTACCGGAG
>CAYRBS010000491.1:0-1632 GCA_964422335.1 uncultured Mariniphaga sp.
TGGACAGGCAAGGTTTGTTATTCAAAATTAAAAAAATGTAATTTTTTCAAGGTTTTTGCTTACGAATCAAAACGATTGTTTGAATTATTCTATTTTTGTAACAGAAAGTTTCCCCTTTAACAATTCATGAATCCTCATTCAGTAATACAAAAC
The DNA here is from genome assembly GCA_964422335.1 of uncultured Mariniphaga sp. GTDB lineage: Bacteria > Bacteroidota > Bacteroidia > Bacteroidales > Prolixibacteraceae > CAYRBS01. The sequence goes on from CAYRBS010000491.1 coordinate 154, forward strand.
AAGCAACTACAAAATAGGTGAATTTGGAAGCAACAGACTAAAATAAATATTATATGAATTTTAAAGATCCAAAGCAATTTACGGAGGATTTTATGGCCTATGTAGAGGCAAAAAATCCGGGAGAACCAGAATTTCACCAGGCGGTGCTGGAAGTAGTTGAAACCCTTTCAGAGTTTTTAATCAAAAATCCGCGGTATATCCAGGCCAAAATTCTGGAGCGGATGGTTGAACCCGAGCGGGTAATCCAGTTCAGAGTACCCTGGGCCGACGACAATGGAAACATCCACATTAACCGTGGGTACAGGGTGGAAATGAACAGCGCCATTGGCCCTTACAAAGGCGGTTTGCGGTTTCACGCTTCGGTAAACCTGAATATTTTCAAATTCCTGGCATTCGAACAGGTGCTGAAAAACAGCCTTACTTCTTTACCCATGGGAGGTGGAAAAGGTGGTTCCGATTTCGACCCGAAAGGGAAATCAGACAACGAAGTGATGCGTTTCTGCCAAAGTTTCATGACTGAACTGTCGCGCCATATTGGGCCCAATACCGACATTCCGGCGGGTGACATTGGCGTTGGAGGCCGGGAAATCGGGTTCTTGTTCGGCCAGTACAAACGACTGCAAAACGAGTTCACAGGTGTATTAACCGGCAAGGGAATCGGCTGGGGCGGTTCGCTCATCAGGCCCGAGGCGACCGGTTACGGAACGGTTTATTTTGCCGAAGAAATGCTCAAAACAAAAGGCGACAGCATAAAAGGAAAAACAGTTACCATTTCGGGCTCAGGTAATGTGGCACAATTTGCCGTTGAAAAAGTACTTGACATGGGTGGAAAACCCGTGAGTCTGTCCGATTCAAGCGGAAGTATTTACGACCCCGATGGAATTGACCGTGACAAACTGGAATATATAAAAGAATTGAAAAATGTTTATCGTGGCAGGATTTACGAATACGCTGAAAAATATGACGTAACCTACTTCGAGAACGAACGCCCGTGGGGAATCAAATGCGATGTTGCACTCCCGTGTGCTACACAGAACGAAATTAACGGGGAGGAAGCGGATACATTGCTTAAAAACGGTTGTATTGTAGTTGCTGAAGGAGCAAACATGCCTTCAACATACGAAGCAGAACACAAGTTCCTCGACGCCAAAATTCTGTATGGGCCGGGCAAAGCTGCCAATGCAGGCGGAGTAGCGGTTTCGGGCCTTGAAATGACCCAAAACAGCATGCGCCTGAGCTGGACCCGCGATGAAGTGGATAAAAAGCTGAAGACCATTATGAAGGATATTCATTCTATGTGTAAAAAACACGGAAAAGAATCAGACGGGACAATAAACTATGTGAAAGGAGCCAATGTTGGTGGTTTCGTGAAAGTTGCCAACGCAATGATGGCACAAGGCCTCGTATAACTTTTCTTAAAATTTTTATTGAACATCCTGGCAATACTCAGCCAGGATGTTTTTTTTGCTCTTTTTTGTA